>JAJRTI010000570.1 GCA_024278415.1 Planctomycetota bacterium
CAGGGTTGCGAGCTTCGCTCGCGAACCCTGGGCTGATATCCGGAATCCCGTTGGGATTCAGATACCCCAACACGCGGCGTTGCACGGAAGCTTTGACAGTATTCCGGTACCTGGCTGTTGTACTTGGCTGAAGTGTTACCGGCCGAGTACAACAGCTTTGACCGGCCCCCGCAGGGCATGTCCCTGCGGGGCGATGATTGGCAGCCAGGGAGGGCAGTAATACCACCTGTCCGGTTTTCCGCCGTCTGCGCCGCCCAAAGGGCGGCGCAGACGGCGGAAAACAGAAGGGGCTAGGGGGGCCGTTTCTGGCCCTCAGTCTTCGCTCCGCAGGGGCGAGCCCTGCGGAGGCGCGAGCGGCTGTTGTGCGTGATTGAAGTGTTAGCTGAATGTGTCGACGGGACTCAGTCCTGCTGAACAATGCTCGCACGCCAGGGCAAGTGTTCGTGTTTGACGCTCGGCAAAGGTGTGCGTACAATTGGTCATGACGATTCCGCCGGCTGCGCCATCGAATGCAGGAGGTTCGTGGCTATGAAGAATTCAGGGCTTATCGTCGCCATTGTGATTGTGGCGACTACTGGCTACTACTTCGTCAAGAGCGGCAACAAGCCCGTGGAGGTGCTGGACAGGGCCAGCCGGGTGATACAGGAACGGATCGACACCACGGGCCGGGGCACGGTAGTCGATGCGACCGGCCAGGTGACCGTGACGAAACCAAACGGGCTGACGTTGATGGCCGTGGTGCAGACCGAGATCAAGGAGGGGGACCGCCTCACGACGGATGGCAAGTCCCGGTGCACGGTGAAGTTTCAGGATCAGTCCACCGCGGCGCTCGGCCCTAACACCGACCTGAGTGTGCTCAAACTTGGGAAGAAGGTCACCGCGCGGCTCTTCACGTGCAAGCTGAAGCTCGACGCGGGAAGGATCCTCATGCAAGTGCCTAGTGGGCCCGGCCGCAAGAGCACGATCGACGTTGTCACCCCTTCCAGCACGCTTGGCGTGCGCGGCACGAAGTTCCTCACGGATGTTGATGAGTCCAAGACCACGCGCGTGGCTGTGTTCGAGGGCGTCGTCGAGGTGCAAGCGGCCGGCAAGAGCGTGTCGGTGGCCGCGGACCAAGGCACGCTGGTCAAGGCAGGCGAAGCTCCCCTGGAGCCGGTCGCACTTCTGGCCGCGCCGGTTGTTGATGCCCCGAAGCAAGACGAAAAGATCAAGCAGGAGACGATCCCCGTCAGGTTCTCGGCCATCGATGGAGCGAAAGGCTATGTGATCGAAATGGCCAAGAACCCCGAGATGACCCACATCACAATCGAGGTGACGACCGACAAGACGACGTCGCAAATACCAGGGCCGGCCACAGACGGGCCGTACTACTTGCGGGTGAGCGCTGTGAACACTTTAGACCTAGAGGGCGCGCGGTCCGAGGTGCGCACGATCTATTATCGCTTCCGCATGAAGGGAGTAGGGGAGTAGCGTCAGCCAGGCGCGGCTACGGCCAAACACCCACGGCCGTGAGCCCCGCGGTCTCGTCGAGCCCGAACATGAGATTCATGCACTGCACCGCGGCCGATGAGAGCCCTTTGCCCAGGTTGTCGATCGCTGTCACGATGATGGCGCGGTGGCTTGCCAGGTCGTGCGCAACGCCCAGGTCGCAGAAGTTGCTGCCGGCGACTTGTTTGGTCACGGGGAACGTGCCCAGAGGGCGTACTCGCACAAAGGGCTCGTCCGCGTAGTAATCCGAGCAGATCGCGTGGATCGCCGCGTCGTCGAGCGACGTGTCCGTGAGCGTGGCGTACGCGGTCGTGAGGATGCCTCGCACCATCGGGGTGAGGTGGGGCGAAAACAGGACATACACGTCCTGCCCAGCCGCGAAGCTCAGTTCCTGCGCCATTTCAGGCGCGTGCCGGTGCTTGCCGATACCGTACGCGGTCATGCTCTCCACGCGCTCGCAAAAGCGGTAAGCCAGATCGGTCTTGGTGCGGCCGGCGCCGGACACGCCAGACTTGCTGTCCGCGATGCAGGACTTCGGATCGATGACCCCCTTGGCCGCGAGCGGCGCGAGCGCGAGCGTCGCGCCCGTGGGGTAGCACCCCGGCACGGCCACAAAACTCGCGCTCTTGATCGCGTCCCGGTGCAGTTCCGGGAGCCCGTACACGGCCTGGCCCACAAGGTCGGGTCGGGTGTGCTTCTTGTAGTACCGCTCGTAGGTCTCGACCGATTTCAGGCGGAAGTCAGCGGAGAAATCGAGCACCTTGGCCCCGCGCTCGACCACGGCTGCCACCGTGTCCGTGCCCACCCCGTGTTCGAGGCATGAGAACACCACGTCGCCAGCCGCGGCGGCCCTGTCAACGTCGACCGCCTCAACGTCCAACTCAAACAGGCCGGTGAACTGCGGGTAGACTTCGTTGTACTTCTGGCCGACCGTGCTGTGGCCGGCCACGTACGCGATCTCGACGTCGGGATGGCTCAGCAGGAGCCGCACCAGCTCCGCTCCGCCGTACCCGGTGGCGCCAAGAATGGATGCTCGGATCATTGAAAAGACCTCCTGGGGGAGCGGAAGGCCTTCGCCTTCCGTGTCGTCTGTGAAATAGGCTCGGCGGCGTAGCCGCATTCGCCAGAATGCGGGCGTCATGAAGGCCTCATGCCGGGCAGCCCGCATGCTGGCGCATGCGGCTACGCGCAGGGCATAGGTTCGGAATGCGAAGGCATTCCGAACCACGCCAACGGCTCGAGGCGTCGCTAATAGAGCAAGTCGGCTCCCCAGGTGAACGGCTCGCCCGCGGGGAAAAGTGCGGCGAGCAGGGCGGCCTCGTCGTCGGTGCACTCGATCTGCCCGGCCGCGCGAAGTTCGGCCACACTGCGGTACCCGGCGAGCAGCTCGGCCATGGCCTTCTCTCCGATTTCGACGCTTGCATCCTCATCAACCTCGGCGTCCGGCGAGACGGAGACGCGGCCGTGATCGATGTTCAGCACCATCTCGTCGTCGCCCACGCCGAGAGGCAGGCTTGCGGTGCGCTCGGCGAATCGAGTGGACGCAAGCCGCGCGGCGAATTCCTCGCTGAGCGCTTCGAGCGCGGAGGGCAAGTCGAGCAGACGCATCATGCTCGCCGCGGCCGGGCGGACCAAGTGTTGTGCGGCCACTTCGAACACTTGCGTCACAAAGGGGATGGTGCGAGGCGCGGGCAAGTGGATGAGTTGGCGCTGGGCCGCGACCGCGCGGTTGCGCATGCGCCACAGCAACTCCGCCGCAGCCTCGTGGTCGTTTTCCGAGATTTCCACCTCCGTGCACAGCAACACTTCTTGCTCGCGGCCGACTTGCAGGCGCGCATAGCCCACCAACTCGCCAGCTCGCTCCACAATCAGGAAATCCGTGGGCGAAGAAAAGAACCGCCACGTCGCCCAGCGGTCGTCCGTTTCCCAGAGCTGGCGTTGCCATTGCCACCACGCCGGGTCGCGCTCGATGGACCATGCCCGCGCTTGCGTGCGTGCGCGCTGGAAGGCCTGAACGCGGTCCATGTCGCCCGGAGTAAACTCGCGCACGACCACGTCGCTTTGGCTCTCCGAGACATTGGCCACGGGCACGAGGGTCGCATAGCTCGGCCGCACGGGCACGAAGCCGAGCTTCGCGTAGGTCACGGGATCGCCGAGGACTGTCGCCACTGTGCAGCCGAGCCGATGTGACGCGGCCAACGCCTGCGCCACAAGGCCCTCGGCCACCTCTTGGGCCGCGTCGGCCTTGGTGGCCAGCGGCAGAAACACGGCCGTTCGCCATGTCGACCGGCCGATGCGCATGGCCCGGGGCACAAGCGCCAGCGTGCCAACGACCTGGCCATCATCGACCGCGACTTGGATCCAGTCGTGGTCGAACTGGGGAGTGTCGTAGAGCAGCGCGAAGTAGTCGCCGGTCTCACGGCCCAGGCTCTCCTCAATCACGTCCAGGGCATGGGTAACTTCAGTGGCCTGCTGTGCAGGGCGGAATTCGACGGTCATGGCAGGTCTCGGCGGGGTTCCGGGAAGATGTGGTGTCGTATGTATAAACCGATATGGTTCCTGGCCATTTCGTATGGGCAGCCGCGCCTATCCCACAACTTGTCATGCTCATCGACGCATTGCTCTTGGCAGCGCGGCAGGGCACTGGGTCACAGTTGTCCAATGGCGTTGGCGCAAGCGGCCACTCGCCCCAACGGGGCGTGACATACCAGCCGGGGCAAAGCCCCGGGAAAAGTCGACAACCTCACTCGGCAAGCCCTGAAAGGGCGAGACATGGACAACCCACCGCGACGAGATGTCACGCCCTTTCAGGGCTCATGGCTACCGATGGCGGACCGCTACCCGGGGCTTCGCCCCGGGCTGGTATGTGTGGCCCTTTCAGGGCCGAGGCCGTGTCCCGGCCAGCCACATCAGTGCGCCGTGCTTCGCATCCTGCGACCCGCCGGCGAGCAGTATCGCAATTCAGCCCACACGAAACAGCGAGGAACCGCTCACATTATAGGCCAAATCGCCTTTCACGCAAGCATCGCTTGACTGGGGTGAAGCAGGCAAGCTACACTTGCAGCGTTGCGCGCTCAAGTCCCTTTGCCGTAGAGGTCACGATGATACGAAGAACGATCCTGCTGCTGGTTATTGCCGGTTGCGTGCGTGGGTTGCACAGCGAAGAAAGCGCGTTTTGGGTCTCCTTCGACCAAACGAAAATTGAGCCGAACACAAGGGTCGACGGCGAAGCGGTCTCCGAGGGGTGTCGGCTTGTAGGGTTGGCGCCCGTGTTGTTCGAGAAGCTGGATCGCGTCGATGGCATGAAGTGGCAGTGCGCCATGCCAGGCACAAAGCGGAAACCCGGCAAGAGGGGCATCACCAACCAAATGACACGGAACAAGGGCCTCGTGCTCCGAGTGGCCGGCGATGGTGTCATCAAGCTCAAGACCGCGATCGGCGAGGCCGCGTTCGCTACGAGCGACGTGTCGTGGCGCAAGCCCGCTGCACTGCTGGGCGGCAAGCTGCTCGTGATGCGGTCGCCCGACGCCGCGCGACTCAGCACCGCGGTTTCCGAGGACGAGTACCCGGGCATCGCGTGCGACGGGCAGGGCCGGGTGTGGGTCGCGTGGCAGTCGTGGGATGGGCAGGCGGACTCGCTGCTCTTCGCCATGCGTGAGGACGGCCGTTTCTCCGAGCCCAAGAAGCTCGTGCCGTACGGCGGCGATTTCTACCGCGTCCAACTCGCGCCGGCCGCCGGCGGCGGCGCGTGGGTCGTGTGGTCCGAGCAGCGGGAGGGCAACTGGGACTTGTATGCGCTGCGCCTGCCGAGGCGACCGGGCGCCAAGCCCCTGCGGCTCACCACCGCCGCGGGCTCCGACTTCAACCAGAGCATGGTGGCGACTGGCGATGGTGAGACGTGGATCGCCTGGCAAGCCGAACGCGGCGGCCAGTACGACGTGTACGTCGCGAAGCTGACGGCAACGGGCTTGGCGAGCCTGACACAAGTCACCTCCTCGCCCAGCAACGACTGGGAGCCGGCGCTGGCCGCGGACCAGGCGGGGAAGCTGTTCATTGTCTGGGATAGCTACCGCAACGGCAGCTACGACGTGTTCATGAAGACGCTGGCGAATGGGAAGCTCTCGCAAGCCATCCCCGTTGCCTGCACCGCGGCGGCTGAGATGCGCGCGAGCGTGGCGTGCGACGCACAAGGCAGAGCGTGGATCGCGTGGGAGAATGCCGGCCAAAACTGGGGGAGGCACGGCGCGAATGGCAAGCGCGGCGCGGCGATCCATCGCTTCCGCCGCGTCGAGGTGTGCTCCATGCAGGGCGACCAGAAGCTCCTGCCGGCCGTGCCGGTGGGCCGGTGCCGGAACGCGGAGTTGCGCGGGCTTTGGGAACTGCCGAAGATCACGGTCGACGCGGCGGGCCGGCCGGTGCTCATGTTCCGCCAGCTTTCGCCCATCCAACGCTGGAACGTGCGCAGAAAGCGGAAGGAGCGGCAGTCGCGGTCCATCTGGGCATACTTCGCGACGCGTTACGATGGCCAAGGCTGGTCAAGGCCGGCGCTGCTGCCGGGCTCGGAGGGCCGGCAAGTGCAGCGCCTGGCTGTGGGCCAAGATGCCAAGGGCGGCATCTGGCTGGCGTACGCGGGCGACGCGCGGTGCCGCACGTTCGCCGAGATCCCCGGCAACAACAACGTGTTCGCGGCGCGTCTGCCGGCAGCCGGCACGGACGCGGCCGCGCCCCGGCTTGCCCGGGACACCTCCCAACGGCAGCCCGTTGATGTGTCGCAACAGGTGCGACGGCCGCGCACGGCCACGATCGCCGGCGAGACGTACCAACTCGTGTACGGCGACACGCACCGGCACACGGACATATCGCGGTGCGGCATGGCCCACGACGGCTCCCTCCTCGATACGTATCGCTACGCGATCGACCCGGTGCAACTCGACTTCCTCGCCATCTCCGACCACGACCAAGACATCCTCAAGCATCGCTACGACCGCAAGGCGCGGCCGCTTCAGAACTACATGTGGTGGCGTTCGGAAAAGATGTGCGACGTGTTCCAGATGACGACCGGTTTCATGACGCTTTACGGGTACGAGCACGGTGGCTCGTACAAGCGACGGGGCGGGCATAAGAACATTATTTATGCCGAGCGAGGGAACCCCTGCCTGGAGGAGGACGCGCCGGCGCACCTCTTCGAGGCGCTCAAGGGCCGCACGGCCATCGCCATTCCGCATCAACTTGCGGACGGCGGCTCGCGCACGGATTGGGCGAAGTGGAATCCGAAGTACGAGCGTGTGGCGGAAGTCTTCCAAGCTCGCGGCAGCTACGAGTTCATGGGCTGCCCGCGGCTGGCCCGCGTCCAGAGCGAAGGTTTCTTTTGGTGGGACGCGCTCGCCAAGGGCTGCAAGATCGGCGCGATCGCCAGCTCCGACCACGGCCTGGTGCACAGCGCCTATGCCTGCGTGTGGGTGAAGGATCGCAGTCGCCGCGGCGTGCTGGAGGCCATGATGGCCCGGCGCACGTTCGGCGCGACCGACACCATTGTGATGGATTTCCGCATTGGCGAGAGCTTCATGGGCGAGGAAATCACCATCGACGGGCCGCCCACCATGAAGGCCCGTGTCATCGGGACGAGCGAGTTGAAGCGTGTCGAGGTGACGAGGAACGGGAAGTTCATCTACACCATCGATCCCGCCGGCTCAGAGCACGCATTCACGTTCACGGACCAATCCCTCCAGCCCGGCGACAGCGGCTACTACATCCTCCGGTGCGTGCAAGAGAACAACGAACTAGCCTGGACCTCCCCGATCTGGGTGACGCGGAAGTAGGCGCCTCGGGTGGGTTTCGTGACAACATGTCGTCCCTGAGCGCCAGGCGTAGTGACATGGTTTGTAGTAGGGCGATTCATCGCCCGTCGAATGCTCTTGAGCCTACGGAGGAGGCGGGCGATGAATCGCCCTACTACAAACGAACTGCCTGGCCATCTTAGCGGCATTGGTTGCACTGACGTTTGCCGACATCTCGCTTGCCTGGAGCACCCATGAAACCGAACCTGTTCCAACCTTCGCCCCTTCGCGCCTCTGCGTCCCTGCGCCTTTGCGTTTCAATCCTCTGCGCGCTCGCGTTGCCCGCGATGGCCGCACCGCCTGCGCACGCGGAATGGGAGCTGACTTTCGAGGACGAGTTCGATGGCGACAGCGTCAACTGGGACGTGTGGGAGTCCCAGGCGGGC
>JAJRTI010000031.1 GCA_024278415.1 Planctomycetota bacterium
AGGCCCCAGGCATCGCCTTGGTCGAGCTGGAACTTGATGTCGTTGAACGCGGGCAGCCGGGAATCGACCAGGTCCGGCCCGTCGGGCTGGAGCGAGAGCTTCGTGATGCAGCCGTTGGCGCCGAACTCCACCGCGAAGTGTTCGTCCTCCCATCGGTAAGGCGCTTCCAGCGCACGCCACTGGGGGACCGGCGCCTGCTCTTGCACCGGATGGACTCGGAAGAAGCGTAGCCCGCCCGCGGGAAGGTCCGCGACGAAGCGCAGGTCTGCCTGGGTGAGGTCGGCTCGCTCCCCGCGCCACTCCTCACGGCGCTCGGTCTGGATGGGAATGGGCCGGCCCTCATCATCCGTGAGCCGCAGATCCTTCACACCTTCCTCGGAGAAGCTCACGCTGGCGGTGACAACTTCCCGTCTGGGGTACGGAAGGGGATTGAAGACGGCAATGCACGTGTCGTCGCCTTCCTTCGTTGTCGACCCCACCAGCGCGTCGAGGTCGTCGTCCATCTCCTGCTCAAAGAGCCGCACCATCTCCGCGCATTTGGGCTTGATGTCGTGCACGTACGCGTCCGTGATGAACGTGCCGCAGATCGTGTCGTGGAACTGGTTGTAGAGCAGGATGTCGATCGCGCGGCGGTGACGTTCGTGGTGCGGCGTGCGAGCCTTCGCGGCGGAGCCGGCGATGGCGCTGAGCAGTTCGCTGGCGAACATCGCGTGCTCGCCCCATCGGATGTTCTGCTTCACGTCGATCCGCGTCGTGTACGTGCCCTGGAAGAGAGGGTTGAAGTCCTCCGAGACCACTGGCAGCTTGCTTGCCTGTTTGGCGACCGCGGCGAGGTACTCGGACGGGGTAGCGAGGACGGCCGGCTGGCCCGGGTGCCGCTCGTTCCAGCGTCTGACGACTTCGGCGTTGAAGCGCGACGGCCGGCAGAAGTCGCCTCCGGTTGGCAGCATGGCGTTGTCCGTGGACGCGACTTCGCCGAGGGCCTCGGCCACGCCCTCCATCCGGTCGAGCGAAGCCTCCATCGCGCGCTCCGCGGCGTCGGCATCGATGCGGTCCAATTGCTGGCCTGGGAACTGGACACCGCCGTAGTGTTGGGAGAGCCAGTGGCAGAGGATACGCGAGCCGTCGATGCCCTCCCACCAGAAGTCGGCCTTGCCGGCCGCGTCGGGCGTCATGCCGCGGGAGAAGACGTAGTTGCGGTAGCCGCACTTGGTGAGGATCTGGGGGAGTTGGCGATGATGGCCCGAACAGTCGGCGATCCAACAAGTGTCGAAATTCTTGACGCCTACCTTGGCCCCGAACTCGAGCCCGCGCTCGACTTGCCGGATGATGCCTTCGCCGCCGGTGAGCATCATGTCGGGCATGGCGAACATGCCCGGCGCCAACTCGACCGCGCCGCTCTCGAATAGACGGCGCACGCGGCGACGATGCTCAGGGTAGCGCTGCCACAGCGCCTCCATGTACACGGTCTGCTCCAAGAGGAACCGGCAGCCCTCTTGGTGCTCGGCTATGTTCAGCAACTCGATGAGGTTGCGGAACGTCTTGTCGAGGTACTCCTCGTACGTGTAGGAGTAGACGATGTCGTAGTGGAAGTTGGGGACGACGAAGATGTTCATGCTGAACTCCAGGTGGGAGGGGGTGGTTTCATCTTGCTGTGCCGGTCGAGACGGCTCAGGCGCATCTCACCCTCGCACCCATCCGTCAGTGAGGCGGCAGCGCGTCGCGCGGTTGGTGAACGTGAACACGAGCCACAGAGCGGCCGCTCTGGTCCGCGTCGTGGGTATCTCCTCTTGGCCTTTGGCGCGGCTCAAGCCATCATGGCCCAGACCTCCTTGTGAAGTCAATACGACGCCCGGATAAGAAGAGCACATCAGGGGTTTCCCTACGGAGGTTTTTTGACTTGAGCAGCCAATGCCGTTGGCTGGTAGTAGGGCGATTTATCGCCCGTTGCTTGGGGCCCAGAGACGGGCGATAAATCGCCCTACTACAAGCAGCCCGGCTCGCCCATTCCGCTTATGTGCACATCACAGTTGTCACAACCTGCCGGCCACACCGGCCCTCGGATGGGACCGTTGCGTCTTCTGGGGAAACTCGTGAAAGCAAATGGCTTGACAGGTACGCCCCTCGGATCCGCCGTCCGGGTTGGCATCGATCGCATCAGCGATCCTTGGCCGCGCCGCGGCCGAGTTGCGCTTCGAGAAACGCCATCGCCTTCCGAGTCACCTTGTCGCCCGGCTTGCCGAACCAGGCATTGATCTCGCCATGGTTGCGGTCGCTTGCATCGACGACTTCGGCGGCGACTCCCGCGGCCTTGAGCGCCTTGGCAAAGGTTTCGGCTTGCGCCCGGCGGTTGGGATTGAGCCTCCGCCCCATGCCGCGGCTGTAGCAGATCAGGAACGGCGGGATGCCCTTGTCTTTCGCCACGTGATAGATCGGCGACGCGTCTCTTTGCGTCTCCACGTCCTCGCCGAACGCGTGCCGATAGATCGCGCTCGAACGCTCCGCCATCAGCTTCGGAATGTCGTACGCCTGGGTGTCGAGCGGGATCACACCCTTGAGGATCGCCAATGACTTCCCTGCCGCCTGGAGGCGGCGCGCATCCGTGGCCACGAGCGCGGCCAGATGTGCGCCGGCCGAGTGCCCCATGAGGAAGATCGAGTCCGCATCGCCGCCGTACTCTGCGACGTGATCGTGCGTCCAGGCCAGCGCGGCCGCGACGTCTTCGACGTTGCGCGGGTGCTTGCCCTCCGGGATCAGCCGGTAGTTGGCGCTCACGAACACCCACCCCATCCCGGCGAAGAACTCCACCTTCCGCCCCAC
>JAJRTI010000571.1 GCA_024278415.1 Planctomycetota bacterium
CGGCGTCAAGCCGCCGCACTCCACAACGCCTCGCCGCGGCCCGTACGCCGCAAACCGAACGCCCGTAACGCCTCGTCCCGATGGCGCGCTGTGCAGAGAGCCTACGCAACTTCTTGTTTTTCGTCGCGGTTGCGAATGCTTAAGGCACTAATAGCGACTCACCTGGATGCGCCTCCTGGCCCGCCTTTGGCCCGCTTCTTGCGATTCTTGGTCTATCATCAGGTTAGCAGAACGCCGCGATCACGCAAGAAGCGGGCCAGGAGGCCGTGGTTGTGAACGCCGCGCAGTAGTGCAAAAGCCTGCTCCCACCGACGCGGGGTCGGTGGGGGCCAATGCCATTAACTTAAGGCAAAGCGCGGCACGTGTGGTCATCTCGATCGTTCTGCTGGAGCACAGGGATTCAGCCAGCTTTAGCTGGCACTCTGCCTTGCCACCACGTTCACGTGGTGGACAGCAAGTCTTCGCTTCATTGGCTGGAGCGCGCTTTAGCGCGGCTTCTCGATTCGCTTGCGGCAGCAAGAGAAGTCCTGCTGAAGCAGGCTCCTCATCGAGTGGAATCGAGTGCCATGCTCACCACCAGATGAATCTGGTGGCACTCAGAAAGGCCAGCTAAAGCTGGCCACGGAGCCTGCCCTGACCAATGCATCGTGGATCCTGCGGACGGAGTTCCCTAAGTTAATGGCATTGGGTGGGGGCCAGCGAGGTAAGACCCCTTTTTGCACTCGGCTGAAATGTTACGATGTCTTGTCTTCACTGTCCGCATGTGGCCCATTTGCCGCCAAGAACGCCACGTGGGTGTCACTCTGAGCCCTTCGGCTTCGCTCAGAATGACAATTTGGGCAGCCCTGTGGCTCACAGGCAGGCATTCTTCTGGACGCGGCTCCGAGGATGACTGAACATGCTCCAGCCGCGCGAGTTGGACCTGCGCAGGCGCTGCTGGGCTTCTTGATCTGCACTCCGGGGGCAAGTACAATCACGTTTCCAGAGGTTAAAGGGTTTGACCGGGCTTGGCCTCCGAGCGGCTGCTCTTATCACCGTGGGAGTGCTGAGACGTTCCGCCGCCTGTGCCGGAACTGGACATTCCCCCGACAAGGGCTACAGCGATGGTTCCAGCTTTCGGAGGAGACGCCTATGACGCCGGAACGAAGGACTCGATGTGTGCGATGAAGACCCGGGGCAACGGGCGCTCCGCCCCCTTCGCCTCTCGGATAGGAGCAGCCATTCTCTGCATGGTGGTGGGCTATCTGGCATTCCGGGCGCTGCTGTTTGTTCGCCTCGCCTATGTTCTCACCGGGTATCCGTTCGACATTGACTACAACGAGGGCTTCATGCTCAACGAGGCCCAGTTGCTTGCGCGGGGCGAGCGCCTTTATGCGGACATCAACCGTCCGCCGTGGTACGTCACACACTACACGCCCCTTTACCCGGCGATCTGCTCTGTCGCCATTCGGCTTGGTCTGCCCGGCCTCTGGGCTTGTCGCACGGTGTCGATGATATCCACGGTACTGATCTGTGTGCTCCTCTACTTGAGCATACGGAGGATGGGCGGCGGGTGGACCTCCGGCGACATTGGCGCGCTCGCGTTCCCGGCCTCGACCTATGTGGTCTCGTGGGGCTGTGTGGCTAAGGCCGACGTGATGGCCGTGTTGCTGGACTTGTTAGCCGTGTACCTTCTGTTGCCTTCCGGCCGCGATCACGAGGGGGAGCCAGGCCATCCGCCGCGGGTGAGATGCACGAACAGCTACGTGAACGTGGCCGCCTCCGCGATTTGTTGCACCTTGGCGCTCTATACTCGCCAGACGATGATCGCTGCGCCACTGGCCGCGGGGGCCATGCTGTTTGTGCACCGGCGTCGCATGGGCATCGTGTTTGGCGCCATCTTCCTCGTCCTGTCGGCGTCAGCGTTCCTGGCGCTTGACCGCGCCACACAGGGCGAATTCGAGAAGCACATCTTTAGCTACACGGTTGGCATTTTCGACCTTGGGCAGATGTTCCATCTTCAGTATTTCTTCTGGCGCGATCACTTCGCGATCGCGGCCCTCGCCGTCAGTGGGCTCATAGGGGCTGTTCGGCGGCGGAGCCTCACCGTGCCGTGGGCTTACCTCTTGCCGGCCTTCCTTGTCAGCTTGAGTTGCGGCCACTACGGCGCCAGCTCCAACCACTTCCTGGAGTTGTATGCTGTGCTTTGTCTGTGCAGTGGGACCGCCCTCGAGGCCGTACGTCGGCGCTCCTTGTGGATTCGCGTTGTTGTGGCGGCGGGCATCGTGCTGCAATCCTCATGGGTGGTCAACCAGTACAGCGACGTGGACTACTGGCTCAGGCCTCCTACGGCAAAGTATGTGGAGGATGGGAAACGATTGGTTGCGCGTCTCAAGCAGGCGCCCGGCGAGGTGCTGTGTGAGTACAATGGTTTCACACTGCTCGCAGGCAAAAAGGTGCTCTTCCATCCGAACGCGCTCTCGATACTGGCCAAGCTCGGGCGGTGGGACCAAACCCCCATGCTGACGCGGCTTGAGAATCGGACATTCGGGTTTCTGGCATGTGAGCCACTCAAGCTTGGCCGGTGGTCGCCTGAGATGGCGCGCGCGATCCAGCGCGGTTACGAGCCCATCGACAGCTTCGCTGTCTATAAGATCGACAGGCCCACGTGCTTGATCGGCTTGGCGCCGAGGGAGCCCGCCTCAGGTTCCAAGCCGCCAAGCGGCAGCCCCCATCCATGACCTGCAGAAAGTGTCGGTGGACAGGACCTCCTGTCCCGGCCCATCCCTTTCCATGATTGCTGTTACAGGCTTTATTGTTCTCCTTGGCGTGTGGGCAGCCACTAGTGCACAGGCAGGGCTCCTTGGCTGTGTGCGGTTTGTGGCTCTGAACCTGGCCGTGTGCTGGAGCGCCCATCTGTTTGTCACCGCGGCGTTTGGCGCATGTGAGCCGTCGAGGCGCGGATTGCTCTGGTGCCTCTTTGCCTTCGCTCAGATCGTGCTTACGTCCGCGGTGCTGGGGTTTGCGGGCGCGCTGACCTGTGACGGCATGATCGCGTTGAACCTGGGCGTGATGGCGGCGGCGTGTGTCCTAAGCCGGAGGGGCGCGGGCCCCCCGACGGAAACCGTAGCGGACTCGCCGGAGCCATACGATTGCTTTGCATTGGGCGTGGCAGGGGCGGCGATGCTCGCGTGCGCGGCGTATCTGCGGCTTGGGCTCTCGTTGCCACTGAACCACGTCGATGACCTCATGCATCACTTGCGGTTCCCGGTCGAGTGGATCAAGGCGAAGCGCATCTTCATCTGCTTCGCCCCCTGTGGCATGGACGCGCCGAGCTACGCGCCCTGCAATGCGGAGCTGCTCTACACGTACTTGCTATTGCCTCTTCAGGCCGACGTGCTTGCCAAGATTGGGCAGTTCCCTTTCTTCCTCATGGGGGGCGTTGCGACCTACCGCCTCGCGGTGCAGGCCGGGGCGCGCCGATCGGGCGCGCTGTGCGGCGCGAGCCTCTTCCTGCTCAACCCGGCTGCGTTGCGGCAGTCCATTAGCTGCAACGTCGACGTCGCGTTCGCGTCTCTTCTGGTGGCGAGCATCTCCTGCCTGGTGGACCACTACCGCGAACGGACGATGCGGTCGTTCTGTGTCTTTGCTCTCGCTGTTGGGCTCATGCTTGGCTCCAAGCTCTTTGCGGGGCTGTTTGTCGTGTGTCTTCTTGCGGCCGCGGCGCCCGTGCTCTTGGGCGACTCTGCGCGCGCCAAAGGCTGGCACCTCGCTGGGATGAAGACGCTGGCGGTTCGCGTCGCGATTGGCGCCGTTCTGCTTACCGCGTTTGGCGGCTTTTGGTACCTCCGCAACTGGGTGGTCACGGGAAGCGCTCTCTATCCTATGGGCGTGACGGTGTTCGGCTTCACGATCATGCCGGGCGCGTATAGCCGAAGCGCCATGGCCGAGACCAGCATGGTGCCTCAGGATCCAATGTGGGACTTGCTGGGCGCCGCGTTTGGCGACGGCTTGCTGATCCTATGGGGGATGCTTGCCAGTCTGCTGATCTTGGGTTGGATTTGGGAGCGGTCTCGGGGGCGGAGTGGAGTCGCGCCCGAACTGGACATGGCCGGATGGGCCGTGGTCCTTTCACCGATCCCCTATTGCGCGCTGCTTTGGGTCGCGTTGCCTTACCGTTCGCCCAATCATTTCCTTGCGGGCTCCGCGCTTGCCGGTGTGCTGCCTGCGATCATGGTCGCCGGGCGGCACCGGCTCCGCGTGTTGTCGTGTGTCGTTGTTGCCGTGATGTGCGTTCTCCATCTGGTTCCGGTGGCGGAGCTGGCCGGCCTTTGGCCCATCTTGTCGCGGCGCTCTTTGCTCCTGCCGTCCGCTCTCCTCTATGCCGGGATATGTTGGGGGCTGGCGATGGCTTGCGCCTTGGCGGTGCGCCGGATTCGCGCCGCCCAGTGGCGTTGGACCCACTTGGCCGCCCCGGCGTTGGTGGCCTGGCTGTACGTCTGCCATGCGACGGGCCATGACGCGGATGCACCCCTGCGGCGATGGGTCCGGTTCCGCATACCGAACTATGGCGCGCTCGTTGACGCGTGGCTGTGGAGCAGTGCGCACCTCCGCGGAGAAGTCGTGGCACTCGCTGGGAACACGATCGCCTACCCGCTGTACGGCTGGCGGTATGTCAACGACGTGGTGCACGTGAACGTCGACGAACACTTTGGCTGGAAGTTCCACGACTACGATCTGCACGAGCGTACGCGGCCGGGATACCAGCCTCCCAAGACAGAGAAGATTGCCTACCACAGGCTCCGGCCGAGGTACGAGGCATGGTTGGCGAACCTTCGGCGGCGCCGCGCGACGATCCTGTTCGTCGCCACCGTACCTCCGCTCGACGTCTGGACCACTGCTGTCGATTCGGAAGGCTTCCCGGTTGAGCGGGCATGGGCCGATGCAAACCCGGACGTGTTCGAGCCTGTTTTCGGGAACAGGCGAGCCAAGATCTACCGCATTCGGCTCGCGCCGAAGGCCCCGGAGCGCTAACCCGGTCGGTCGCCGGGCATTCTGTTGCGAGAGCCAACGCCGGGCGGCAGGCTTGTTGCGCCGGCCGGCTGCTCGACGACGGTCCTCCGCGGCGGTGCGACGCGGCCGGTGAAGAGGGCGGATCGGTGGGGGCTGGGGATGACGGTTGAGGCCGTAGGGCTGCGTGGCCTGAAATAGGTGAGACAATTCTCGTCAGTTTTGCAGGTTTGACAGGGCTGGCCTCA
>JAJRTI010000572.1 GCA_024278415.1 Planctomycetota bacterium
ACAACAGCCAGGTACCGGAATACTGTCAAAGCTTCCGTGCAACGCCGCGTGTTGGGGTATCTGAATCCCAACGGGATTCCGGATATCAGCCCAGGGTTCGCGAGCGAAGCTCGCAACCCTGGGTTCTGAGGCGCACAGCTTCGCTCCCCCCCCCCCGATCCGCCCGCCCTGCAGGGCGGGCGGATCGGGGGGGAAGTTCAATAGGACTGCCTTGGTCCCAGGGTTGCGGCCTGCGGCCGCAACCCTGGGCTAGAAGCCGGAAGCCCGTTGGGCTTCCCAACAGCGTTGCGTCAAGCGGAAACGCTGTCCATCGAACTCGCGCACGTTCATGGGGCCAACGGCTGTTGCAATCGGCTGAAGTGTTAACTCGCTCTTTGGTGTGGGCTGACTGGCGATACTGCCCAACGCCGGGTCGCAGGATGCGAAGCACTGCGCGCTGATGTGGCTGGCCGGGACACGGCCTCGGCCCTGAAAGGGTCACACATACCGGCCCGGGGCAAAGCCCCGGCTAGCGGTCCGTCATCAGTAGCCCTGAGCCCTGAAAGGGCGTGACATCTCGTGGCCTACGCGGAGGGGCTTCCATGTCTCGCCCTTTCAGGGCTTGCGGAGTGGGGTTGTCGATGTTTTCCCGGGGCTTTGCCCCGGGCTGGTATGCGCGCCCCGTTGGGGCGAGTGACCGCTTGCACCAACGCCATTTGAGAACTGTCATCCAGTGCCTTGCCGCGCGGCCAAGGCCAATGCGTGGATGAGCAGGACCGTTGCGGGATAGGCACTACCCACACGAAACAGCGAGGAAGCAAATGCGGGCTAGGCCCCTCGGCCGAGCATCCGCGACAGGAAACCTCCTCGCTTGCCGGTCTCTTCGGTCATGTAGTAGGAGTCCTGGCGATAGTAGTGCGCATCCTTGAACTCCGACACCTCAGGCGTCAGATCGTTCAGCACAACACCCCAGACGGACGCGCCCACGTTGTCGAGTTGTTGCTTGGCGCGCTTGAGCACGCCACGGGCAATCTTGCCCACCTGGTAGACCAGGAGCACTCCGTCAACGTAGGTGCTCATGATGACCGCATCAGCCACGGGCAACACGGGCGGGCAGTCCACGAGGACCACGTCGTAGTCGCCCTTGAGTTCCTCCATCACCTTACGCGTCTGCTCATGGCTGAGGAGTTCGGCCGGGTTGGCCGGCGAGCCACCGCACGTGAGAATGTGCAAGTTCTCCAGCCCGGGCGTACGCAGGACGTTCTCCGTGCTCATGTCGCCAAGCATCATGTCGGAAACAGTGCGCACGGCCTCCTGGACAGCCTGCCGGCCTTGAAGCACCTCGCTCAAGCCGGGCTGTTTCTCCAAGCCGAACGCGCGGTAGACCGACGGCCGGCGGAGGTCGCCGCCCACAAGGATTGTCTTCTTGCCATTCTGCGCGAAAGCCACCGCCAGGTTGCAAGTCGTCGAGGTCTTGCCTTCGCCAAGCGCGGCACTCGCAATGGCGAGAGCGTTGCCGCCTCGCTTGGCGATTTCGAACTCGAGATTGGTGCGCAACGTGCGGAAGGCCTCCGCACTGGCCGACTTGGGCCCGAGTTGGGTGGCGAAGAGAACGGGCCGGTCGGGGAGCTGGTCCTCTGCAAGGTCGGGGTTCGTCTCCCGGATAAGGGCTCTAAGCTCGCGCATGTCCACGTGGGGGATCACGCCCCGCACGTGCGTACCGAGCAGTTCCTCCACGTCGTCGATGGTGTCGATGGACGTGTCGAGCACCTCCATGATAACCGCGTAGAGGAAGCCGAAGATCAGGCCGACGATGCCTCCCACGACGATGAGGAGCCCCTTGGGGGCTTGTTTGACTACTATTGCGGACGCGGCCCTTTCCTCGATGTCCACGATTCTGGCTTGCTCCCGGGTGCGGATTTCCGCGTCGCTCACAGCGTCTTGCCACTTGCGCACTGCGAGCGTAGCGGCTTCCACTTGGGCTTTGGCCTTGTTCAGCTCCATTTCGTATGCGGGCGAATCTTTGAGCGTCTTATCGATGGCAGCGATCTCGGCCTCCAGCCGTTCGTCTATGGCCTCCATTTCTTGGATGATGCGCCTGACGACATTGGCGATGCGGCTGTCGACGTCTTTGACTTGCGGAGCCCGCTCCGTGTGGTACACCAGGAGGTCGTGGCGCTTGAGTTGGAGGTCAACCAACTGCTTGTTGAGTTCTTCGATGACGGAGTTCGAGGCCTTACCTGCGCTGACGCTGACGATGGCTCCCTTCTCGGCTTCGCGCCACTTCTTGAGCATCTCGATTTGTCGCGCGAGGTGCTTGCGCGTCTGCTCTGCGTCGGTGCGTCGGATGGCCAAAGAAGAGTACTCCTGGGTCATGCCTTCGCCCAGGGCCTCGCGGCGCTTGTTCTGCAAGTTCTTCTGAGCGGCCACAAGGTCGTCTCTGGCCTCCATGAGTTTGTTGGTGACGTAGGCCTTGAGATCTTCCAGATAGCGCTTGCTTTCGACCTCCACGCGCTGCACGTAGACTTGGGCAACGGCATTGGCGAGTTGCTGGGCTCCCTCTTCGGTACTGTCCTCGACAGTGATGCTGAGTATGTTCGTGTCGCCCTCTCGCTCAACCTTGATCTTTTTCCTAAGTGAAATGACTGTCTGCGCGACCCGCCGCTTATCGAAGTCGTCTCGGATAACCGTTTCCACATCCTTGCCTTGCACAAAGTCCGGCAGCATGTTAAGCGAGTAGGCCACTGCGATGAGCGTCTTCTGCCCGACGACACGTTTCTGATGGGTGGCGATATCGTTGCCGGTGTCCGTGTTGCTCAAGATATCGATCAGCTTCTGCGTGCGACTGACCGGCCGCGCGACTCGAATCTTGGACACCGCCCTGTATTTCTTTTTCGGCCCTTGCACGAAAATAAACGTCACGACGGCGCCAAGAATAATGAAGACGAGGATGCCCGTCATGCGCTTCAGGATAATGCGCTGGTAATCCCGAAGGCTCATCTCATACTGGGCCATGGTCAATCAGCTCCTTGCGATCGTGGCCGTAGTTGGCATCGAAGCTCTGGCAAAGGTAGTGGCCTGGCCTATTGGTTGGTCCGGACCCGCGAGGTGCCGCCGCGCACATTGTGCCACGTATCGACGCCAATGTCGTCCAGCGACGTGATCATATCCGAGTAGTCGATGGTGCTGCGGAAGATGGGCCGCAGGTCGTTTGCGACGTCGCCAATCTTGGTGATGAACCGCTGCGGCACGTAGACGATATCGCCGTCGCGCAGCCGGATATTCTGGCTGTAGTCGCCGCGCTTGATGATGTCGTCGTAGTTGATTCTTCGGCTGTCCGGGTTGTCCACTGACCCCCGCACCACAAAGATAGCGCGGGTCACCGCTCGCCGGTTCATGCCGCCGGCGAGCATGACTGCATCCAGAACGCGCTCCGTGCCTTCCAAGGGATAGGCCCCAGGCCGGTTCACCTGGCCGGTCACGTACACGCGGCGTTGCGTCTTGCGCCGGGTCGGCACGTAGACGAAGTCCAGGTCGTCGACCACGAGATTCTGCGAGAAGTCGCCCGTGTCGATGGCCTTCTGAAGGTCCACGAAGCGCTGCTGCCCCTCGCGGTCCATGATCTGCACGCGAGTCAGGTCCGCGTCCTCCCGGGGCCCGCCATGCTTGTTGATAAACGCCAAGAGGCGCGTCTTGCCCTCAAGCGGATACTCGCCCGGGCCGGAATCATACTTGTAAGTGATCTTGATGGCGCCTGCGACCGTAGCCTTTTTGCTCTTGAACTCGGTGACCGACACTTCGCAGCGGGGAGTTCTGAGCGTTTCCTTTAGGACGTTGATAATCTCATCACGCACTTCCGTAGCCGTCTTGCCGCCCACGATAATAGGCGTGGGGCTGATGTCTGGGATGTAGACGGTGCCATCTCCGCCTACGGTCTCTTCGTATGTGCTGCGGGCCAAGCCCGTGTGCACGATGATCCGAATCTTGTCGCGTGCGCCAATGACGTACTCGTCGAACTTGCCGCCCCCTGGTGCGGAGATAAGCTTGAAAACGTTGTTGCCGGCCTCGCCGGTGCGCTCAGGCGAAAGCGCTTCTTTGGGCGCCGGCGTATTCAGCTTGCGCACCACATCTGTGCGGCCCAGCTCGGCCACCTTGGGCGACAAGGCAATGATCTGTTCCGGCCCGGTCTGCACCCAGGCTTCCACGCCGTAATCCACGCTCGCCGAAATCAAGTCCGGTTGCCCGTCCTCGTTGATGTCGGCGGTCACCAGGCCGTGGTAGTTCTTGCCGTACGATTCGCCGACCTGGTAGGCCGTCCAGCCGGACTCCTTCTTGAGCCAGATCTCGATGCCGCCCCTATCGAACGTGCTCGCGGCAATATCCGTGCGGCCGTCATCGTTGAAATCGGCCGTGACGATGCCGAAGATCAACCCATCCTTGGTCAAGCGCTCAGGCGCCCGCCAGCCGCCCTCGGGCTGGCGATAGAAGACGTACAGCCCGCGCTTGTGGTAGTTGCCGGCCACGATATCCAGGAGCCCGTCGCCGTTGAAGTCGCCGGCGCTGATGCCCCAGTAGCTGCCGTGGTCGGTAGGCGGCTTGGTCTTGAACCATTCGCCCTCGCCTCCGCCGTACCACACGTGCACACCCCACGGATCCTCGAACGCGGTGCCTGCGATGTCGAGATTGCCGTCGTTGTTGAAGTCGGCCAGAATGATGTCGCGGAAGATGCCACGCGACACGACGTCGCCGATGCGGGTCCATCCGTTCTTGCCGTTGCCCAGCCAGACGTGGACGCCTCCATCGACGCCGGGGAGTTGGCTGGCCGCGACAATATCGAGATGGCCATCGTTGTTCAGGTCGCCGAGTTGGACACGGCCGTACGCGCCCACCTTGGTTGGCGGTTCGCCGGATGTGGCCACGGCGCCCGAACTCCACTTGCCATTGTCGCTATTGAGCCAAGTGCGCACGCCAAGCAGTTCGCCGGACCCCACGGTCACGATGTCGGGGTGGCCATCTTCGTTGATATCTCCCACCGCCACATCGTGGCACTGGCCTTCGTTGGTGGGGCCAGGGAACATGATCCACGTGCCGTCGCCCCGGCCTAGCCAGACGCTCACGCCGCCGGGGTCGAGCCGGGCGCCAACCAGGTCGAGCAAGCCATCGCCATTGAGGTCGGCGGCCCGAATATTCTGGTATCGGCCCCTGGATGGGGGGCCGCACTCGTGCGACCAGTACGCTGGGGGCAGGCTCGTGCAGCCTGCGAGCGCCGCGATCGCAAAACATAAAAGGGCAACTCTCGCACTCGTGCTCTTCTTCTCGTGCATCATCATGTGTGGCCTCTGCTGTCCAGTCAGTAGGCGCCCCCGCCCTCTCGGGGGAGACGCCTGTACGCCGGGTCATCGGGCGCGAAGTGCGTTGGCTCCGCCGCAGCTCGCGCGGCCGAGCGCCTAGGCATGACGTTCGCCGGAGGGCAAATCCTCCTCCGCCACCGGCCGGGTCACAAAAATCGAATAGGTTGTGTCGAGGTTTACGATTCGCTGTTCCGGCAGTCGCCGGCCGTGACTGTCGTACAAGACCCGAACCGTCGGCGACAGTAGATTCTCAGTTGTTTCCTCAACCCGGCCGATCTCGCCCGTATTCAACTCCACGTAGCTCCCCAAAGGGAACATCGTGACTTGGTTCATGAGTGCCTTGATGATGCGTGAGGAACAGAACTTTCCCCGCATTTCGATGACCTTCTGAAGCGCTTCGTTCGAGATGAACGTCTTGCGAAACGTGCGCGGGTGGGTGAACGCTTCGAAGATGTCGGCCACACCGATAACCTTGGCCATCTCGTGAATGTCATCGCCCCGAAGGCCCAAGGGATAGCCTGTGCCGTTCTCGCGTTCGTGCTCCTGTCTCGCGATCTCAGCGGCCCACTCGAACTCTTGCCCGAAGGACTTGATGATCTCGTAGGTGAAGTCCGGGTGCTGCTTGATCTGCTCGGCCTCCTCCGGACTCAACGTGCCCTCCTTGAGCAGCAGGGACTGCGGCATGCGGCACATGCCAAGGTCATGCACGAGCGCCACGAAAGCCTGGCGCTTCAAGTCCGGGTCCGAGTAATCAAGCCCCTGCCCAATCTTGATGCTAAACACGCAGACGTTCACGCTGTGGTGGGCTAGGCTAAAGGGCTGGCTGCGGTCCATCGCCTTCATCAAGACCCGATCGCTTTGCAACACGCAGTCCGCCAAGACCGCGCTCGCCCGCTGGGCCTCGCGCATCAGTTTCGAGTCGCCACTGTCCAGATGCGAGAGGATCGCGGCCTGCGCGGCCGCAGCGTCGTCATAGGCTTTCGCCGCATCATGGGGGGAGCATGCTGCCGACGCAGCCGGGCCGGGCGGGGGCGTCTCGGCCGCAGCGTCAGTCGGCCTCGCATGGCCGGGCGGCGGCGACGGCGGCGCGGCAAGCGGGGGCTGGGGTGGCGTACGCGAACGGCCGCCAAGCGCCTCCACGAGCGCCGCCCGCAGCGCACCCGGCGCGAGTGGCTTGTCCACAACCGTGTCGCAATCTCGCGGGTCGGAGCCGAAGATGCGCCGAAACTGATCTCGCGGCGCGAGCGCAACAAACGGCAGGTCGTCAAACGTGTCATTGCTGGCCAGGGCTCGCCGCAGCAACACGGGCTCGCGCGCATCCGCTTCCACGTCTGCCACAACCGCATCGGGCCGCTGCTCCCGGATCATGTTGGCCGCATCGGCCGCGGTGTCGGCCACTTGGCACTTGCACCCAAGCTCCTCGGCCAACTCCAGCAGAAGTTCTCTGGTCGTGCGGTTCTCACAAAGCAACACGATGTGCGGGCCGTCGCGGGGCGGGGCCTCTCGCGGCCCGCGATCCGCCGGCCGAGGCGGGGCCGGCTGCGCAAACGACGAACGCACGTCTCGCTCGCTGCGCATCATCTCCCGCACACGGACCATAGGGGTAGATTCCTATACCAAAGAGCGAATCAAGTCTGCGCTGATGGACGATAGTTTCTGCCTGGCGGCCTCCATGAGGGCCAAGTCGCACACGTTGTTGATGCGCCGGGGCACACCACCCGTCTGCGCACACACCGCCCGAATCGCTTCTTCCGTAAAAGGCGACTCAGAGCGACCGGCTATGCGCAAACGATGCTCGATGTAGCTTCGCGTGTCGTCCGGCCCAAGGGGAGTCAAATGATGCCGCACCGCGACGCGCTGGTCCAACTGCGGCATCGCCCGCACGCGCTCGCCCAGCTCCGGCTGCCCGGACAACACGAGCGTCAGCATGCAGCGATCCTCGAGTTGGTAGTTGAGCAGGAGCCGCAACTGCTCCATCACGTCCGCGTCCGTAATAAGTTGCGCCTCATCGATTATCACGACGGTGTGCTGATCTTCTTCAACTGCCCTAAAGAGCAAATCCCCCATCATGCGGGACAATTCCAACATCTTATCCGTTTGGCGGTCCTCACCAAGTTGGTAAACCACCTCATTAAGCAACTCGATCTCGGTGAGCCGCGGGTTGTTGACAATACCCACTCGAAACTTGTCCGCCTCCAGCGCCTTGGCTAATGCCCAGACCAGCGTGGTCTTGCCACATCCGTGCTCCCCCGTGAGCAAGGCGAGGCTCTTGCGCTCCCGCGCCGCGTAGGTCAACTTCTCTAGCGCCGCACGGTGGCCTTCTGAGTAGAAGAAGAAGCTGGAATCGGGCGAATTCTCAAACGGTTTGCGCTCAAGCTGCCAATAATCCAGGTACACGGGCGTGGGGAATCCTACAGCAAGAGGAGAAGCCACTGACACACGCGCGAAGGGAAAGGCTCGCGCCCCCTCCCCCAAGGCAGAGCCGTTCGGCGATGCGTCCAGAACGGCAGAGATTCATTGCCGAATCAGAGGCAATGGAGAACGCGAGCTAGCCGTATTCATGCTTAACGGCAAGCAAGCGTTGGGGTAATGTATACAAGCATGCTTTCAATGTCAAGAGTCTTGCGCACCCTTCAACGGCACGCCACTCAACCTGCCCCCACACAAGAAAACGCCCCCAGCCCCAGTGCGCCGGCAAACCCACCGTGCAGCAGGATCAGCGGGGCTGCACAGCAACTGCCGGCTTCGCTCCAGGCGAGTTCACCCACATGATCGTATCTTGCCGTTGCGGCCACGTGACCGCCACCTGCGTTGATTCGCGCGAGCGCGTGACCCGAACCCCTGGTTCGCCGTCAACCCCGAGCAACGGCGCCAGCACTGCCACAAACCTCGGACTCCGCGCCAACGCGGCCGCGCGAAGCCGAGGATGGCCGTCGTACGCATCGACGCTCCACCGCACAGGCGCAGACGCGGACAGGACGATTCGCATAGTCGCCGTCTTCGCTTCCTCTTGGCGAACGACGCGCATGGCGCCCGTCACCTCGCCCGCTTCCGCCTGGAGCAAGACCACTCGCGCGTCGTCCCACACCGGCGGGTTCTGTTCGGGGTCGCTCGTAACCACGATGGCATCCACCTGCGCGCCCGGCTCACGCGTCGCGAACTCCAACACGTGCTGGCCAGGCGCCAAACGGAACTCGGCCACCTGCCGCGCCGCCCCCCTGCGGACCACGTCCCAAGTCCACTCCCTCGCCCCGCGCATGTGCCAGGCGATGCGTTCGCCATGGTCCACGCGCACGAAAAACGAATCGGACTTGCCGATGATCTCGCCGCTTGCGCGCACCCGAGCCCACACGCGGTAGCGCCCGGCCGCCCCGACTTCGAACGTCCACTTGCATGCGCCCTTCCCATCAGCGCCCGCCGGCGTCTCGACAAAACCGCTCCCCAGCGCCTCGGCCCCGCGCAGCCACACTCCGTCCGGCAACGCCGCGACTTGCATCGACTTGGCCGTGTGCATCAGCCACGTGTACTCGTGCGCCTTATCGTCTCGCTGGATGTCGTCCAACACAATCGCGTACGCCGGCGCGGCGTGCGACGGCCACATGAAAATGCAGTGCCTGAGTGCGCGGCGCACGCCCACTCCCGGCTGGTTCTTGCTGTTGCGGTTGTACGCCTCGGTGCAATCGGCGAGCGCGTACCCGTACGTCTCGTTGTTCTCGAACGCGACGATCTTGCCGCTCGTGCCCGAGCCCGCGCCTGAGAGCGCCTGGCCCTTGCCGTCAATGAGGATGCAGTTGTGCGCGACTGTCTGTGCGCGGCCCTCGGGGTCGCGATTGTTGCCGTAGCCTGAATCGATAGCCCAACGCCGGCCAAGCCCGTAGAGCGTAAAGTGGCCCTTGTCCGCCTGGTTGTGCGTAATGGGATAGAACGGCCCCGCTTCCACGGAGAACATCACGTCGCCCTTGTCCCACCCCGTGCGCCACACGCACAGGCCGCGGCCCACGAAGCGCTCAGCGGCTCGCCCTGTGGGCGCCACGGGCGCCACGTCGTTCTGCCACACGATGCGCATAGGCGACCGGCCGCTGCCGCAGCGCTCCCAGAGCCACTTCGCCAAGCCATCGTCGTGCGCGGCCGCGAGCCGCAGCATCCACGGATCGCCGAGGCCCGCATAGTTCGCGTCGTTGCGCGCGTCGAACACCCGCTCGCCTGGCAGCAGCGACATCGCGAAGAACCGCGATACGCGGCGCAGGCGCGCATGATCTAGCAAGTCCGGCCCGCCTGCGCGCAGCAGCGCGTCTGCGAACCGCACCGAGTTCGTGAGGCCGTAGTGCGCATACCCGGTGCCCTCCAAGTATGCGCCCTGCTCGTCGAAGCCCTTGGTGAACCAGAGCGCCACGAGCCGCGCACACTCGTCCCGCCACCGCGGAGCCTTTTGGGGGTAGGCGTCCTTCAGCTTCAGCGACAGCAGGCCTGCCCCACCGAGCGCAACGCCCATGAAGTTGTGGTGCGGCCTCCACCATAGGCGCTTGCGACGCGCCTCGGCCAGGATGTTCTCCACGTAGCTCGCGGCGACCTGCTCCACGAATTCCCGGTCCTCCGGCTCCATCGCGTCGCCCAGCCAGTCGAGCCCAACCGCAAACCCGCGCATGATGTCGCCCCGCGCGCCGGCGAAGCTCTTCGCGATCTCACGCCGGGTGATGGGCATCTTGCGCGCCGCGGCCACGAGGATGCGCGCACCGTGCCTCGCGTAGCGCTCGTGGCCGGTGATCTGGTACGCGAAGCCCAACGCTTCAACCCACTCGGTCAGCCGCCGGCCGTATGCATGTGCGCGGACGGCCAGCTTGGTGAGCGTATCTCGGTCCACTTGGTCCGGGTCTGCGTAGCCGGCGCTCCCCGGCGTGCAGAGACGGTCTGCCTCCTCCCGAATCTCGCGCCACACCCTCGCACACTCGCCCGACTCCGTGCGCTTGCGCAGCGTCGGCACGTCTGTTCGTGAAAAAAACAGCGATGGGCCGGCCACGGCCGCACCAGACAGCGAAAGCGCAAGAGCAACGGCAATCGGGGCGTGTGTCACATGCACTCCAATCGGGAACAAAGGCCAGCGTAGGGCGTCCGGCGACGCCCGGTATGCACTTAATCCAGTTCATATTCTACGAAAAGCCACGAGTCTTTTCTCCTTGCAATTGACAGCAACTGTCATTACACTACCCGCATTCCTCCAGCCATTCGCCACTACCATTGTGGCATTCCTCTGTGACTTGCTGTAGAGAGGCGCCATCCATGCTTTCCCTGCGATTCCTGCATGCCGCCGCGGCCTTGGCCACTGCCCTTTCCCTCTGTGCTGTTGCTCCCGCCGCGCAAGATGACGGCAAGGCGCCGGCCGGGGCCGCGATCGCCATCCGTATTGCCGGCCTCGAAGGCGAGGTCGAGGTCAAGCTCCCCGGGAGCAAGGAGTGGATCCCAGCCAAGGTCGATATGAGGCTGGGCCAAGGGGCCGAGATCCAAACCAGCCTGTTCTCTTGGGTCGATCTGCGCCTGGCCAACGATACGACCACCCGGCTCGACTCGGTGACGCGCATGCGCGTGGACAGGTATTTGCAGGACGCGACGGCCATTCGCACCACCCTCCACGTGCGTAGCGGCACGGTGGCCGCGGTAGTCAACAAGGGCAAGCTCAAGTCCGACTTTCGCATCACCACACCCCGTTCCACCGCGTCCGTTCGGGGCAGCGAACTCGCTTGGTTGCAGATCTTGCCTTGGACCATGGGTGGCGACATGTACTTGATTGGTCCCCGCGGCCTGTTCTTGATTTTCTTCCTTCAGATGCAGCGAGCGATGCTCCTGGGACCAATCCAGCAGGGGTATGCCCAAGGATTCATGCTCATCAACGCGATCCTGGCCGCACGGTTCTACGCGCTGGTTGACATGCTCCCACTTGGCGCCACCAACTTCGAGCGATTCCGCCGGCTTGCAAACTGGCGCTTCTCCGATCAGTTTGCAGGTGACATGCGGCGCGGCGGGGACATATCGGGGGTTCGCGGCGCAGCTTTCCGCGCGTTGCTCATTCTGTCCGGGGCCGGCGAGGGGCATTCTCGCGCCGACTACCTCCTCGATTACGGTGGCTGGCCTGGAGACACCGATCAATATCCGACATCTGGTCGATAACGTCATTCCGTTTTCTCACTGCTCCCTCCTAAGGATGAAAGGTATGACGGCTTTGGCGTAGAGAGCGACTTGCAAAACCCCAATAGGCCGAGGCCTCGCGCTTAACATCATGCCTGGCGGAGGTGTCGAACGCGGCGCCGCCGAGATGCGAGCGCGGGAGCGCTCCGCTTGTAGTGGCGACCGTCAGGGCGCCCTCTGCGCCGATGGCGATTCGCCACCCGAGCGGAAGGCCCTCACGGGCCTACTACAAACGCG
>JAJRTI010000573.1 GCA_024278415.1 Planctomycetota bacterium
AGGCCCTCACGGGCCTACTACAAGCGCGACCCGCTCGTAGTGGCGACCGTAAGGGCGCCCTCTGCTCCGATGGCAAATCGCAACTCGGGCGGAAGGCCCTCACGGGCCTACTACAAGCGCGACCCGCTCGTAGTGGCGACCGTAAGGGCGCCCTCTGCTCCGATGGGGAATGGCAACCCGGGCGGAAGGCCCTCACGGGCCTACTACAAGCGGGGAGGGACTAGGCCCGCATCAGCATGTACACGTTGCGGATCAACTTGCCCCGGCCATCGACAGCCAACACGTCATCGGGTGGCCGCGTCGCGGCTTCGCGTTCGAACGCGTCCACCGCGTCGAAGCGCTTCGCGTGTCGCGGCGCGATGCGCAGCAGGGCTTGCCCGCCGTCTTTCAGCGCGATTTGGACATCGATGTGGGCGGGGTGTTGCTGTTCGTCGTAGCTTGCCAGCGGCCCTAACCCCGCCGCTTTCAGGATCGTGTTGATGTGGTGCTTGCGGCCGCGGTGCGCCTTGAGGTCCTCCCAGGCGAGCGTGGCGCGTGCAGGGCCGCGCGTGGGGCGCTTCTTCGTGGAGGGAGCGCGAGGCTTGCCCATGAGAATGCGGTTCTTGGGCGTGATCGTTGCGTCGATGGTGGCCAGTTCGACCGTGTACCCCCGTTGCCGCGCGCGATCGAGACGCAGCACGTCCATGAGGTGGGACTGGTCCGCGCCGGCCGCGAGCCAGGGCTCGGCTTGCGCGAGTAGCGGGTCGCGGAAGGGGTGGCAGCAGGTCATGACCGCGAAGGGCGCGGCGTGGTGGATGGCGACGTCGATCAACTCGTCCGACAGCCCGCCACAGCAGTGGATGCCCACGAACGCCAGCCGTTCGTCGCCGGGTGGCTCGAACTCGGTGAGCTTCCCCACGAAATAGTCCGGCGTGTTGAAACGGATCTCCCCCCGCAGTGCGCGCACCGCTTTGACGTGCGAGCGCGGCATGTACTGGTCGACGATCGTCGCCTCAGATACATCCGAAAGGCAGAGCCAGCAAAGCGCGGCGAGGCCCTGTCCGCCGCCGACGTCGACGATGCGCCGTGGAGGCGTGGACTTGTCCCTTGCGAGCAGATACGGCCGCACCAGGTCGAAGAACGCGAAGGTTTCAGCGATCTCCTTGCTCGGCACGTCGAGGTGCTGCATGAGTTGGGCCAGCATGAGGCGAGCGCCATCGGTGTCCTGTTGTGTCGCATCCATCGTGCGAGCCATTCTATCCAACGGAGCCCGGAATAGAAACGAGGGTACGCGGGAATCGCAGAGCGTTTGGCGGGCCGTGCGCCACTGCTTCGGCCAGGCACTTTCCTTGACAACTGCGCGCCCCTGGCGTATCCTTTCTCCCTTTCCCCTTGACTCGCCAGACTGCCCGAAAGCCCGAGGGAAGGAGCGCTCGAATGGGACTGACGACGCAAGAAATCATGGCCCTGTGCGGCCAGTATATGGTGGCCAACTATACCCGCAAGCCCGTGGCGCTCGTGCGTGGAGAGGACTGCTACATCTGGGACGCGGACGGGAAGCGCTACCTCGATCTCTTCCCAGGATGGGCTTGTGACGGCATCGGCCATTGCCACCCGAAGGTGGTGGCGGCCATTCGGGAGCAGGCCGGCAAACTGATCCACGTGGCGAACGACTACTTCATGGAGCCGCAGGTCGTGCTGGCCAAGAAGCTCGCCGAGCGGTCGTTCGGCGGCAAGTGCTTCTTCTGCAACAGCGGCGCGGAGGCCAATGAAGCGGCGATCAAGCTGGCGCGGCTGGCCAAGATCGAGGAGGGCAAGTTCAAGGTCGTGACCATGCGCAATTCGTTTCACGGCCGCACCTTTGCCACGGTCACAGCTACCGGGCAGGACAAGTATCACAAGGGCTTGGGGCCGCTCATGCCGGGCTTCACATACGTGGACTTGAACGACGTGGCGCAACTCGAAGCCGCGGCCGACGACGAGACTTGCGCAATCATGCTGGAGCCGGTCCAAGGCGAGGGCGGCATCAACATCTCTACGCCTGAGTACATGCAAGCCGTGCGTCGGCTCTGCGACGAACGGGGCATGATTATGATCCTCGACGAGGTGCAGACCGGCATGGGCCGCACCGGCGAGTGGTTTGGATACCAGCACTACGACGTTGTGCCCGATGTGATCTCCCTCGCCAAGGCGCTGGCCGGCGGCGTGGCCATGGGCGCGATCGTGGCCAAGGGCCCGCTGTCCGAGTTCATGGCGCCCGGCACGCACGCGTCGACCTTCGGGGGCAACCCATTGGCATGCGCCGCGGCGACCGCCACGGTCGACGCGATCGAGGAGGAGGGCCTGCTGGCGAACGCACGCACCATGGGCCAGTACGCCCGCGAGAGGCTCGACGCGCTCGCGGCGGAGCTGCCGGCCGTCAAGGAGGTGCGGAACGTGGGCCTCATGATCGGCGTCGAACTGAACGTTCCGGGCGCGGATATCGCCCTGGAGTGCATGACGCGCGGCTTGCTGGCCAACTGCACCCACGATACCGTCATGCGCCTGATGCCGCCGATGACGGTGACCCAAGAGCACTTGGACGAAGGCATCGGCATCCTCGCCGGCGCGATCAAAGATCTTACGTAGACCGCCCTTCGCAACCAGCCTTGCGCGCGACGCGTGCGAGGCCCCTGTGGAGCTACCGACGATGAAAGTCAACCATCTTCTTTCCATTGCCGACCTCGACCGGGACGATATCAACCATATCTTCGAGGTGTCGGACGACCTCAAGCGCCACTTGCGCGAGGGCGAGCCCACTCCGCACTTGGCCGGCAAGACGCTGGCGCTCGTCTTCGAGAAGCACTCGATGCGCACGCGCGTATCCTTCCAAGTGGCGATGGCGCAACTTGGCGGCTCGTCCATTTTCCTGGCCAAGCAGGACGTGGAGCTGGGCAAGCGGGAGTCCGTCGCCGATGGCGCCAAGGTTCTTTCTCGCTACGTGGACTGCGTCGCCATCCGCACGTACGGGCAAGAACTCGTGGAGGAGTTCGCCGAGCATTCGAACGTGCCGGTGATCAACGCGCTTTCTGATTTCGTGCACCCGTGCCAGGGCCTTGCCGACCTCTACACTGTGCGCGAGCACTTTGGCGCGCTCGAAGGGATCAAAGTCTGCTTCGTGGGCGACGGGAACAACGTGGCGCGGTCGCTGGCGTTCATTTGCAGCAAGCTGGAGATCCCCTTTGTGTGTTGCTCGCCCGAAGGCTATGAGTTGACGCCTGATTTCGTGCGCAAGGCTATCGATGGGGGAGGGCCCGGGGCGTATGTGTCCAGCACGAACGACATCGACGAAGCCGTGGCCGGAGCCTCTGTGGTATACACCGACGTGTGGGCGAGCATGGGCCAAGAGGACGAGGCCGAGGAGCGCAAGCGTATCTTCATGCCGTACCAAGTCAACGCCGACCTCATGGCCAAGGCCTCCGCGCGGGCCGTGGTCATGCACTGCCTGCCTGCACACCGGGAGGATGAGATCACGAGCGACGTGCTCGATAGCGACCGGTCCATCGTGCTCGACCAAGCCGAGAATCGCCTGCACGTGCAGAAGGGCATTCTGAAGCTGCTGGCCGGCACGCACGTGCGATAGCAGCGAAGATGAGAGATTAGGGATCAGGGTGTCCCTGTTCGTCTCACCTCTCATCCCTCATCCCTCATCCCTCATCCTTCATCTTCTGCGTAACTCCATGCGAACCAACAACCGACAGCCCGACGAACTGCGCCCCATCACAATCACCCGCCACTTCACCAAGCACGCGCCTGGCTCGGTGCTGATCGAAGCCGGCGACACCAAGGTCGTGTGCACCGCGATGCTCCAACAGCGCGTGCCCCAGTGGCTCTACAGGAAGGGCAAAGGCTGGCTCACAGCCGAGTACGCGATGCTTCCCAGTTCGACCAACACGCGCAAGGACCGCGATATATCCAAGGGCAAGATCGACAGCCGATCCTCGGAGATCCAGCGCCTCATCGGCCGATCGCTGCGCGCAGTCACGGACCTGGCCGCGTACGGCGAGCGCACGATCTGGATCGACTGCGACGTGCTCCAAGCCGATGGGGGCACGCGCACCGCAGCCATCACCGGGGCTTACGTCGCGCTCATCGACCTGTTTCGGGATATGCTCAAGAAGGGCGAGATCGCAAGCATTCCCGTGTCTGACAGCGTGGCCGCGACGAGCGTGGGAGTGGTCGATGGCGTGGCCCTGCTTGACCTCGCGTATGAGGAGGATGTGACCGCGAGCGTCGATATGAACGTGGTCATGACCGGCTCGGGCCAGTTCATCGAGATCCAAGGCACCGGCGAGGAAGCCACGTTCGACGAGACACAGCTAGAGGCCATGCTCGCGCTCGCCAAGAAGGGGATCCGCGAACTCGCCGAGATCCAGCACGAGGCGCTTGCAGGGGCGTAGGGGGAGTTCAAGCCAGCGGCAAGTCGATCCGCTGTCCCGTCGCTGCCGACCGCAGCCCGGCCTCGAGGATCTCCTGCCCGTCTCGTCCGACTTGCGCGCTGCACATGCCCGCCACGTCCTGGCCCGTCTGCAAGCAGTGGAGGAGATACTCCGGTCCGTTGCGCTTGCCCGCGGGAAGCTGGGGCAACTCGACCTCTTCGAGCGGCTTGCGGGGCTCCGTGCCCATGAGCAGCTTGCCCTTCTGCGTGGCGAGCTTGCCCTTGCTGCCGAGGATGACCATGTCGTGGTAGTCGGGGATTTCGCACCACGAGCCCTCGGCGCGCGCGACCGCTGTATCGTAGAACATGAGAACAATCCCATTGTCGTCCACGTTGATATAGTCTTTGACAAGGCGCGCCGTCCAACCCATGACCGCATTCGGTTTGCCGAGCAGGTGACGACAGAACGCCGCGCCGTAGCAGCAGTAGTCCATGTATGCGCCGGCGCCGTTCTTCTCCGCGTCGTAGAGCCAGCCGTAGAAGTACTCGGAGCAGCCCAGCTCCTTGGGGCCGTGGTGCGCCATGCGCACGCGCACGTCGAAGACCTGGCCGATCGCGCCGGCGTTGACAAGCTCGACGGCCTTGTTGACGCTCGGGTGCCATGCAGTCGCCCAGTTCACCATAAGCTGCACGCCGGCGGCCTGCGCGGCTTTGAGCATGCGGTCGGCTTGCGCAAGCGTCGCGGCCATGGGCTTCTCCACGATCATGTGAATGCCCTTGGCTGCGGCAGCCTCGGCAATGTCAGCGGCGCGGCTGTTTTCCGTGGTGATGAGGAGGCAGTCCAGTTCGACCTTGTCGAGCATCTCACCCCACTCGGCAAAGGTCGCGGTTGCGCCGAAGTCGCTTTCCATGCGCGTGCGTAGCGGCTCGTTGGGATCGGCCGCGGCCACGAGTTGCGCGTGGGGGCAGTTGGCGAACGATTTGGCCAAGCCCCACACATGGTCGTGGACCATGCCAGCGACGCCGATGCGGTAGGTTTTGTCGGACATGTTCATGTTCCTCCGGGGGTGGACGGTTCAGGAGCTGCGCGGCCTGTAGTAGGAGCGGAACGCCTTCGCGTTCCGACGGACTTCGCGGATTGTAGTGCAGGCGCGGCGGCAAGTCGAGAAACGCAATCCGCCGCACGGCGGACGCGGAGACGCAGACGCGCAAAGGGGGTGAGGTGTATCGTATTGCGTATTCCAGAATTGCCATCCGCACACGCAATACGCAATACGGAATAGCTTCTCACACACCGCGCGGCCCAGAGCGCTAAGTCCACGGATGGCCCCCTTCGCATCACGCAATCGGCAGCGTCACCGGTTGGCCGCTCTTGGCGGATCGGTACGCGGCCTCTGCGATCTCGATGCCGGCGCGGCCGATGTCGCCGCCAGTGGTGGGAGTCTCTTCGCCAAGGATGCACTTGAGCCAGTGCTCGATACCGCGGCCCTTGGACGCCATGGCCCAGTAGCGGTTCTGGCGTTGCCCCTCCGGCACACTGCGATACGTGTCGTCGTCCGGCACGGTCGGCTCGAACGTCTGTGGCTCAGCCATGTCGTGCGTCTTCCACTTCACCGAGTCTTGCGAAAACTCGACGGAGCCCTTGCTGCCCACGATCACGTCGCCGCTCTGGCGCAGCTCGCAGGCCCAACTCTTGATGAGCAAACCGTTCGCGCCGTTGGCGAAGCTCACGGTCACGATCGCGTTGTTGTCCACCGCTTGGTCCAACGGAGGATACGTGCCGCCCATGTCGACCGTGCTCGTGCGCGCGTAGACCGTGCTCACCTCGCCCATGAGCCACAGCCACAAATCCAGGTTGTGGATGGCTTGCTCGATCAGCATGCCGCCGGACTCTGCCTGGATAAACAGCCACGGGTGCTTGGGCGGGAAGAAGCCGATCTGGTTGCAATAGAGCATGTGCGGCTCGCCAAGCGTGCCTGCGTCGAGCAGCTCCTTGACCTCCATGAGGCAGGGGTGGAACCGCATCATGTACGCGACCTGGAGTTGCACGCCCGCGGCCTTCGCGGCCTCGACCATGTCCGTGCCCTCTGCCTTGGAGCAGCACATGGGCTTCTCGACGAGGACGTGTTTGCCCGCATTCGCGGCCGCGACGCAGATGTCGCGGTGCGGCTTGGGGTGTGTGCACACCTCGACCGCATCCACGTCGTCCCGCGCGAGCAACTCCTCGACCGACGCGCACAGGGCCGCGTCGAACTTTTCACCCATCTCCTTCGCCGCATCCCGGTTCACGTCCGTGACCGCGGCGACCCTTGCGAGCTTCGTTTCCTGGAGATAGGGCGCGTGCAGATTCCGAAAGATGCCGCCAGTGCCAATAACGCCGATGCGGATTGGGGATGACATAGCCGGGTGTCCAAAAGTGGAGTTGGGTGCATCTGCTCTGGGATGGCGCATTCTAAGCCGGGCATCCAGCGATGGCAAGCCAGTATACGCGGTTGCACGCGCGAGTGGGGGGCGTCGCCGGATGCATGGAGTCCGCACGGGGCCGGCCTGTGAACTCCCGCAGCCTGGCGCCGCCGTCGGGCCGCTTGTAGTAGGGCGATTTATCGCCCGTCTGCCTCGTGAGGGCAAGGACGTTCGACGGGCAATGAATTGCCCTACTATAAACGTAACACTTCAGCCGATTGCAACAACCGTTGGCCCCATGAACGTGCGCGAGTTCAATGGACAGCGTTTCCGCTTGACGAAACGCTGTTTGGAAGCCCAACGGGCTTCCGGCTTCTAGCCCAGGGTTGCGGCCGCAGGCC
>JAJRTI010000574.1 GCA_024278415.1 Planctomycetota bacterium
GGATCCGACGAGATCCGACTGATCCGTCGCGCTATCTACTCCACATTCCTCCGCTCAGCGTTGGTGTCGCCGCTTGGGGTCGAGCCGGACGATCCCTCTCTGCACGTGATGGCGCAACGCACGGAGACGGGGACCATCCACGTCATCTACAACACGCGCAAGCAGGAGGGGACGCTGGAGGTGGATCTGCCGACGGCCGCGGGCAAGGTGATGCTGCGCACGCGCAACCGCTGGCCCGCGCTCGCGATGGCGACGGACGACGGCCGGCTTGTGGCGGTGAACGCGTACGGAGCGGCCGCGCTCAATGGCCAGCCCGTCATGGCCGGCCGCGGTCTGAAGGCGCTGCTCTCGCTCGACGGCCGCGGCCTGCGCGAGTCGCGCGCGATCCTCGTGGGGCCATTCGACGCGGGCCGGCTGGAACTCCAGCCGCGGCCGGGCGAGTTCGTCGCACTCGTGGGCGAGTTCCGCAACGGCGCATGGACCACGCTGGAACGCGTGGTTTTCCCCAATGGAGCCCTGGAACTCGCTATCGACGCGGACCGCGCGACGTGTATGATCTTGATCTGCGAGCGCGCACGAGTCGACCGCTGGACTTCAGTGCTGACGGAAGCCATGACGCGGCCGGAGCGCGTCAAGGGCTATTGAGTCGTGCCCGTCGTTTGCCCCACAATTCGAGGATGACGGAGCATGCGCTCCTTGTACTTGGCTTCGAGTTCCTTGTAGTGGGCCAGGATCGCCCTCGTGTTGTGGCCGTACTTCTCCGAGATGCGATGCCGCACTTCCCGTATCTCTTCTATGGCGACGTCTTTTCCCATAGCTCACTCCTCTTCATCGGAGAGCATTTCAAGGGGCGTAGTCAGGACCGGCGTGAAAAGGCCCAAGATAGCATTGACATGCCGAATGTGCTCAAATTTGTTGGCGTTGGCCAAATGGGCACAGTTCCAGGTCAGCAGGAAATGGCAGTGGTGGTAGGAGGCCAGCGCCAGATGGATCGCATCTCCACGAGGATCCCGCGGCATCACGAGGTGCTCGATGTATGTATCCACGATGTCGCCGATGGAGTCTTCAATGGGCAACATCGACACGTTGCTCAAGAGCGAGAGCGCGTCCTGTCGCTGCGGCTGCTCGCCAGCCTCCAATTCCTCCACGACGGGAATGCTCGTGACGAGTTCGTATTCGCGCGAGTGGCTGTCCCACCACGCACGCGTCCACTCCCGGCGGGCGATCATCTCAGGCGCTTGCCGGACTTCGTAGTAGAAGCTCGGAATCGTTGTCTCAATGTAGACACGTTGTCGCATGTTTCTGAGCGCCTCCACCTTCTGCCTTGCCTCTGTGCATCATGTTAGCACACGCCCAGTCGAGCAGCAAGGATGCTCGACTTTGCATCATGTCACGGTGGCGACTTCGCCCCGATGTGGGCCGTGGCCGCGCTTTCCTGGAGGCCGCCGGTCCGTCAAAATCTGCCGGATGAAATAGCGCTCCTGTTCCAATGGAGTCAATCCCTATGAGAATCCCGACGTTCCCCCCTCTTCGCCTGCCCTTTCGGCGCTCGCCTGTACAGGGCGTTCGCTACGCGAGCGTGGCAATGGTCGTCGCCGTGGCGCTCGCCGCGGCGCCCTCGTCTGACGGCGCAGCGCTCTCCGTTGGGCAGACTTCCGCAGAGAAGGCCTCCAGCATCCGCCTCGGATCCTTCGGCAAGCCGGAGCAGAAAGGCGGACGCTGGTGTCGCAACAGCGACGAAACTGGCGTCGGCGACAACAGGGCCGGCTACGCGTCGGTCGACGTCCCCATGGCGATCAAGCCGGGGCTCTACGAGTTCCGCATGGACGTGTGGGGGCAATCGGACCGCTTCAGTTTCGTCGCGTACAACGGCGAGCGTTACCGCACCATCGGATGGGGCAAGCCGTCGGGCAGGCCACAGTGGGAGACGATCCGCTTCGTGCTCCGGCCGTCGGACCTGGACATGAAGGGCAAGAAGCAACGCTTCGGCTTTGGGTCGAAGGACCGGCAAGTCTGGGTCTCGCGCGTCGAGTTCCGCGTATTGGGAGCCTCCAAGACGGACCTCGCCGCGCTTGAAGCCGCGCGCAGGCGCGCGGCTGACGGTGAGATCGTCGTCGCGGCCGGAGGGGCGACGGACTTCACGATCGTCATTGGCGATGGAGATGGCAAGGTGCTGCGCTACGCGGCAGCGGAGTTGCAGAAGTCCATTTTGATGATGACGCGAGGTTACCTGCCTATCGCGGTCTTGTCCGGCAAGGCCGCGGCCATCGGCAAACAGCGCCGCGTGGTGCTCAGTGTCTTCAGTCAAGGCAGTACCGAACTCACGAGCCCCGATGGCTTCTACGTGATCGCGCGGAACGGCCGCATCGAGATTGTGGGCATGAGCCCTCTGGGCACGTTGTTCGGCACGTACGCGTTCCTCGAGCGCTTGGGCTGCCGCTGGATCAGGCCCGGCCCTGACGGCGAAGTCGTGCCCAAGCGCGACCCGCTCATCGTGCCGCGGCTGACCATGAGCGAGGAGCCGGACTTTAAGATCCGGTGGGTGGGCCGCGGCGATTGGGCGCTGAAGAACCGCTGCAACGTGAACTCGACCGTGGACGGCGAGCGCGTGGGGTACGTGTGGAAGTGGAGCTACCATTCGTTTTACGGCCTGCTGCCGCCAAAGGACTACTGGGACACACACCCCGAGTACTACCCCCTTGTTGGCCGCGGCAGGCGCCGGCCGGAGGGCTACAGCAATACCCAACTCTGCACCACCAATCCCGAAGCGATTCGCCTGATCGGGCAAAACATCATCCGCATCTTTCGAGACGATCCGCGCATCGATATTGTCGCGCTCTGCCCGAACGATGGCGGCGGGTTCTGCACCTGTCCGCAATGCGCGTTGCTCGATCGGAGCAAGCCGGACTTTTGGGGCCGCTACAGCGACCGGCTCGCGCCGTTCAACAACGCGGTTGCGCGGCAGGTGGCCCGCGTGTTCCCCCAAAAACTCCTCAAGACCGGCGCGTACGCGCAGTATATGCGCTACCCCATCGCCCCCGGCTACAAGCCCGAGCCGAACATGGCCGTGCAGGCCTGCCATACCTATTCGTGCAACAACCACGCGATCGACTCGGACTGCCCGCGCAACAAGGCCTACTTCCGCGAGCCGCTGGAGAAGTGGGCCAAGCGCGCCAAGCATCTGTGGATCTACGAGTATTACATCAAGGGCGCATGGGCCGGGCTGCTCTACACGCAGACCCACATCATGGCCCGCGACATCGCGTACTACCGGCGCATTGGCGCGGAGGGCTTCTACACGCAGTGGAGCACCGGCGCGTTCCGATCCGTGGGCCTCGACTTCTACGTGGCCGCGCGGCTCCTGTGGGACACGGACGCAGACGTGGACGCGATCATGCGGGACTACTGCCACGCGTTTTTTGGCGACGACGCGGGCCCGGCCATGTATCGCTTCTACAAGGCGCTGGGCCAAGCATTCGTCGACTCGAAGGACTGCATCTCGCCGTTCGGGTACAAGCGCGTGTGGCTGGCCGCGCCGCAGGTGTTCACGCCCAACGCGCTCGCCGAATTGGAGCGCCACATGGCCGACGCGGAAAGGCTCGCGCCGAACGACCTCGTGAAGCGCCGGCTCGAGCCCACGCGCGTGACGTTCGAATACACCAAGCGCACCATGCGCTACCTGCGTGCGGTGTCCGCGTGCTTCGACCGCGTCGAGTCGCCGGACGCGCCGGGCTTCGCGGCGGCCGCGGCGCGAGCGCGCGAGGTGGGGGCGCGCGAGTCGGCGAAGGTCGTGGCGTACCTCAAGGCGCACGGGCTGGGCAGCCTGGTGAGGAGCCCGCGCTCGAAGGCCGCGCAGATGCTCAAGGTGCATCTGAACCCGCGCGTCGCGGTGTTGAGATGGTGGAAGCCTCGCCACGCCGGCCCGGTGAAGGCGCTCCCGCCGATCCCCGGCAGCCGGCTCGTGGGCCGCATGGCAGCCCGCGCCCGGGTGCGCCTGGACCGGAAGGACGAAGGTGTGGGGCAGCGGTGGTTCGCGGAGAACTTCGACGATTCGAGTTGGAAGGAGATCCCCTTCCCCTGCTACTGGCAGGACGCGGGCCTGGCCGAAGTGGGCTACCGCGGCGCGGGCTGGTACCGCACCGCGTTCACCGTGCCCCCCAAATCGTTGCCCAAGGGCACGCGCCTCATGCTGCGCTTCGAGGGAGTGGACGCGGCCGCGCGGGTCTACGTCAACGGCCGGCTCGCCGGGGAGCATAAGTTCGCGCCCGGCCGGAGTTGGCAGCAGCCCTTCGAGTTGGACGTGACGAACTGTGCGAAAACGGGAAAGAACTCCCTGGCGATTCGCGTCTTCACCGGCGGAGGCAAGGGCGGCGTGTACGGCCGCGTCATCTCGTACCGGCTCGGCGACGAGCCGGAGGACTTCATGCGCTAGCGCTTTCACGCCCAGCGACTGAAGCTGGAGCGGAATGACTGCCTGTGGATGCCGCACGCAGACAAGCCTTTGCATTCCAATTCGGTTGCAGCCATTGCTGCCGCAGGCGGCACAACTCCCAGCGCTGAAGCGCTGGGCTATTCTCAGCCGTCCCTACGGGACGCCGGGCTCAAGTTCACGCCATTGGGTCAGAGCCCCCAAACCAGCTCCCCTGGTCGCTCGTCACAGCGAGGGCCGCGGCCGTCCGCCGCGAGTTGAGGGCAGGAGCCTACTCGTCATACTTCAGCCCAAACTGGTTCTCCACCAGTTCGCAGATCGCGGCCATGGCCTCCTCCTCGTCTTCCCCATCGATCGTAAGGGTGATCTCGGTGCCGCCCTGGATGCCCAAGCTGAGCAGGTCCAACAGACTCTTCCCGTCGGCCGTGCCGCCATCGGGGAGGGTGAGCGTGATCTGCGAATCAAACCTCTGAGCCGTCTGAGAGAGCGAAGTGCTCGGCCTGACGTGGAGCCCGTACTTATTGAGAATCGTGACCTGTTTCTCGATCATGTGGGCCGGCCTTGGGTCGTACGTGGCTTGAGCACGCGGGCCACGGGGCCATGCGCAAAGACACAATTTTAGGCGAAGGCTCCGTCGTGTCAATAGCCGGCGCTTCAGGAGTTTTCCCACAGGATTTGCAGATCCAAGCGCCAGATGCCGCAGGCTCGTAGTAGGGCGATTTATCGCCCGTCTCTGCGGCCAAAACAACGGGCGATAAATCGCCCTACTACGAGCGCCCTACTTGTGCAGCCTGAGCCCATATGCACTCAGTGACACACACATCACCAGTGTGGTCTGAGCCGGCCCCTCACGCCGGCAGCCACGGCTAGCGCTCGATCAGATACCACAGCGTCTCGTACGCCGGGCCGATCTTGATGGCGACGCTGTTGCCGGAGTTGACGCCCTCCACCGTGGCCTTGCGCCGGCCCGCGGGGTCGAGTGCGCTCACCTTGGCGCGGCCCGGCACGGTGATCGTCGCGGGGATGCCTTCGGCGATGATGGGTGCGCGGCCCCACTTGCGGCCCACGGTCGTGCGATCCGCGTTCCAGCCCATGTCCGTGTTCTCGACCGCGCCGGCGGCCACGAGCAGCACGCGCTTGGACTCGGCGATGGGCTTGGCGTCGAGCGCGGCCAGAGCGATGCTCGCCCACTTGCGCTCGGTCTTGGCCATGTGGATGGCCACGTCGCCGAGTTCGATCGTCTGGCCGGCGATGAAGCCCACCGCCGCACGCACCGCGGGTGCGTTGACCGTATACGCGGCCTGTTTCGGATTCGACGTGTCCCATTGCACCTGCCGCGGCTTCGCGGATTTGTCGGCCCGCAGTTCGAGCCGTCCGCCCGATTTGAACGCAAGCGCCATGCGGTAGGCGAGCATGTCGTTCACTCCGAAGCCCACTTTGCGCCACAACTCAGTTGCGGCGGCCATGCCATTGCGCGGCAGCGCCTCCGGCACGCGCAGCGTGGCGCGCGCGGCCGCGGGCGCGACCGCGGCGCAACGGAACATGACGGCCGCGACCGGGAGGAACGCCATCTTGCCCGGATGCGGCGCAAGGCTGAAGTAGCCGCTGAGCCGCGTCGTCTCGGCCGACAGCCCCGGGCTGCCGTAGCAGAACTGGTAGAACGCGTCCCAGTCCTGGAGCGCGGCGAACGACGCCATCATGGGGAACATTTCGGCCGAATAGTCGCTCGGCGCGGGATGGTCGTACTCGCTGAGCGTAAACGGTTTGCCCGCGACACGGTAGGCCGCTCGGCCGATCAGCGTGCCGCCCGACGTGCTCGCAACCATGGACGTGTTGGGGATGCGCCAGTTGCCGCCGTCCCAGGGCTTGCCGGGGAAATGCGGATGCTGCCAATAGCCGTGGATGTCCACGAAATCGCTCAGCGTGGCCTCGCGGTGTGCGCCGGCGATGCCGCCGTAGGACGCCTGCGTGTCGGTGACCAACGCGCGCACGTGGAGCGTGTCTTTGAGGTAGCGCACCATGCCGGCCACGTACTCGCGTTCCGTGTCCACGAGGAACTGCCAGAAGTCCGCGAACGCGCTGGGCGCGGCGTTGGCTTCGGGCAGCGTGATGTTGTTGGCTTCGATGGACTGGTCCTGCGCGAGGCCGATGTAGCCCCCAGGCCGCAACGACACGTCCGCGACCCAGCACACGCCGACTTTGCTCTGGAAGTTGAAGCTCACCCGCGTGTGGTTGGCTAGCGGGCCGCGGCACTTGAAGGTGAACGAGTGCAGCTTCCAATCCTTGCCGAACTCGACGGATTCGTTGAGCCCGACCATTTTCCACGGCGCCCGGTCCATGCGCACGCCGACGCTCACCTTGCGCGGGGGGTCGGCCTTGCCGCGGAACGACAGTGTGTAGGACTGGCCGTCTTTGAGGTCGAGGCCGATCTGGTGGAGCTGGAAGTGCCACGGCAGCAGGCCGACCTGGGTCAACTCGCAGCGCATGGCCTTCATGCCGGGTTTGGGGCCGTCCACCACCCGCATGGTTCCTTCGGCTGGCTTGGGCGCTTCGAGCGTCCAGCGCGTCGTGCCCTGAGTGAAATCGCGATTGACCAGCATCTCCGCCCCCAGCGGCTCCGCGGTCTCGTCCCACTTCGCGCGCAGCGCGGCCGTGTTGCCGTAGCGTTTCTTGAGCCACGCACGCCACTGCCGCAACAGTTCCCCGCCGTAGGGATCGGGGAGTGTGCGCAGCGCGTTGCGGCTCTTGGTGAGGATCGAGTTCTCGTTGTTGATCTCCACGCACAGCACGGCCGGCTCGTTCGCGTACGTCGTCTTCGTGTACGGATTGCGGTGCGTGAGCAGCATGCGCGCGTAGTCGCGCTGCATTTGGATGAACTTGGGGAAGAAGTTGTCCAAGCCTTTGCCGAAGCGGAACGCGCGGTTGAGTTCGCGGATGTCCTTGGCGTACGTGCGGGACACGTGGAGGTTGAGGTTCGCGTAGATGCCGTGCTGCTTCAGTTGGTAGATCGTCCAGTCGAGGCGGTCGAGTTGTTGGGGGTCGAGGCCGCTGTAGTCCTTCTTCCAGATGCCCCGCGGCGTGGGGTGGCAGTCCATGTGATGGAACCGCACGACGTTGATGCCGAACTGCCGGAGTCGGAACGCGATCTTCGGCGCCTCCTCCTTGGAAGGGAACGCGTTGCCGAAGGTAAAGTTCGTGCCCAGCAGGCGCAGCCGCTTGCCGCGGCCATCGACGAAGTGGCCGTCCTTGGTCGTGACGAACCCAGCCGCTCCGGCCGGCTCAGGGTTGAGCCACGACATGTCCACGGCCGAGCCCTCGGCCCCATAAGGCGGCATGCCAAACGCGAACCAGCCCTCAGGCGGTTCGGCCTGGGCAAGAGGCGTGGCAAGCGCACACGCGACAAGAATCAAGGCGAACAGCTTCGCGGGATGCGGCCTCATGGACGACTCCTTGATTGCAGGGAAGGGGAGCGATAGGGTAGCCTGGACCAGTATAGTCCCGGACGCCCATCGGTGTCCACGGCTGAAGCGCCGTGGGATCGCCTGTAGTGCTCACGTCAGTGAGCCTCTGGGGCGGCCCGGCCCCCTTGTGGCGAGGCGCACTGACGTGCGCACTACAGGCCCCCCAATCCCATCCTACCCCTCCGGATCAACCACTCATGCCCCAGCCTATGTGCCTTGTTGCTCTGGTAGCCGCCTGTTTGACCCACGCCTGCGCGGGAGCGATGCGTGAAGTGCCGGTGAAGGCCATCGGCTTCATCGGCCCGGGCCCCGCGGCCGAGCCGCCGGAGTCGGCCACGTGCGGAACCATGGGCTATCAGTCCTCCGTCGGCTTCCCATACC
>JAJRTI010000575.1 GCA_024278415.1 Planctomycetota bacterium
GCGGGGGCTGTCAACTGGACACACGTCACACCGTGGCAGTCTGTCCGGATTCCCGCGGCGGCGTTGTGGAAGAATGACATCCGTGGGTCCGATCTGGCCTCCCGCTCTTGCCTCGGCGCTCACAGGCGCTACCCTGAGCCATTGTTCGTGGCCCTGCCCGCCGAGCCCACGGTGTGACGTGTGGGTAAAGAGCAGGGCACGGCCATGGGGCTTCGGGGCAGCATGAGGGGGAGGCGCGCGCGTGGGGCCGCGGCCGCGTGCGTCGCGCCCTTGACCCCCCTGGCCGCGGGCACTACAATAGTTGGGATTATCATGGCCCGGAAAAGTCTCCCGGTACGGGCGACTCCTCTACTGAGGCGCCGATGCAGGCCAACGCAGAGAACCCGATGATCGTCCAGGGCGATCGGTCGATCCTCCTGGAGGTCCACTGCCCTCGCTACGAGCAGGCACGGGACGCACTCGTCCGGTTCGCCGAGCTTCAGAAGAGCCCGGAACATATCCACACCTACCTGCTCACGCCGCTATCGCTCTGGAATGCGGCCGCCACGGGCATGGGCGCCCAGCAGGTCATCGACGTCCTCGACGAGTTCAGCAAGTACCCGGTCCCCGACCACATCCGCAAGGAAATCGTCGACTACATCGGGCGTTACGGCAAGGTCAAGCTCGTGCGCGAGGCGGACGGACTCGTGCTCACGTGCGACGACCGATACGTGCTGCGGGAGATCTGGCGGGACAAGGACGTGGCCGCGTTCCTGGGCGACTGGATCGACGACACGCGCGTCCAGGTCAAGCCCTTCAGCCGGGGCCACGTCAAGCAAGCCCTCATCCGCATCGGCTATCCGGTGGAGGATCTCGCAGGCTACTCCGAGGGCGAGCACATGGAGATCGCCCTGCGGCCCGTCACGGCCGAAGGCCAGGAGTTCCACCTGCGGCGCTACCAGCAGGAGGCTGCAGACGTGTTCCACGCCGGCGGGTCGGTGCACGGCGGCTGCGGAGTCATCGTCCTCCCCTGCGGCGCCGGCAAAACCATCGTGGCCATGGCCTGCATGGCCAGGCTCAAGACCCAGACGCTCGTGCTCACCACCAGCGTGACCGCGGTGCGGCAGTGGAAGGCCGAACTGCTCGCCAAGACCTGGCTCACCGAGGAAGACGTGGGCGAGTACAGCGGCGAGGCCAAGGATCCCAGGCCCGTGACGATCGCCACGTACCAGATCCTCACGTACCGCAACAAGGAGGACGATTCGTTCGTCCACTTTAGCCTCTTCTCGCGACGCAACTGGGGCCTCATCGTGTACGACGAAGTGCACCTGCTGCCCGCGCCCGTGTTCCGCATCACCGCGGAGCTTCAGGCCAAGCGCCGGCTGGGACTCACCGCCACACTCGTGCGGGAAGACGGCAAGGAAGACGACGTGTTCAGCCTGGTTGGGCCCAAGCGCTACGACGTGCCTTGGAAGGTGCTCGAAGAGCAGGGCTGGATCGCCACAGCCAAGTGCACGGAACTCCGGCTCCCGCTGCCCGAGCAACTGCGCGCCAAGTACTCCGTGGCCCAGAAGCGCAGCAAGTTCCGCATCGCCGCCGAAAACCCGTTCAAGTTCTACGCGGCCCAGGAGCTGATCGCCAAGCATGAGGGCGACCTGATCCTGGTGATTGGCCAGTACCTTTCGCAAGTGAAGGCGTTCGCCCAAATGCTGGGCACGCCCCTCATCACCGGCGCCACGCCGAACAAGCGCCGCGACGAACTCTACACCGCGTTCCGCAACCGCGAGATCCCCGTGCTCGTCGTATCCAAGGTCGGCAACTTCGCGATCGACCTGCCCGACGCCAACGTGCTCATCCAGATCTCCGGCACGTTCGGCTCGCGGCAAGAAGAAGCCCAGCGCTTGGGCCGCATCCTCCGGCCAAAGGCCGACGGCGCCCTGGCGAACTTCTACTCCATTGTGACCCGTGAGACGCGCGAGCAAGAGTTCGCAGAGAAACGCCAACGCTTCCTCACCGAGCAGGGATACGCGTACCAGATCGTCGACCAAGCCGTGCCGCCCGAAGTCGCGGAAGCCATCGCGGTCGAACTCGCCGAGTCGGAGTCGTAACGCCACCAGCCGCCGGCCCCATCGAACCCATGAACCTACGCGAAAGCCTCAACCTGCGCCACCACAAGGAACTCACCTACCTGAAGGCCTATTGGCTGGGCGACGATGGCAAGACGCTCGACAGGCAGGAGCTGACCCACCGGATCGAGCAAGCCATCCTCAACGAGGACAGACTCGCGGACCACATCCACGGGCTCAGCATCGAGGAGAAGGGCGTCCTCCGCACGCTACTGCACTCGGAACGCTTCTCCGCCGAGTCGGCCCGGCTCCGGCAAGGCGAAAGCCGCGGCGACTGGCCGGGCCACAAGACGACCGAGATTCTCCTTTCCCTCGAACGCAAAGGCTTCCTGGCCATGGCCAAGGAAGTCGACTGGTGGCAGAAGAAGTGGTACACCGCGCGGGTGCCGTTCGAGCTGGCGCAACTGATCGGGGGCCTCTGGGGCATCGACAACCGCAGGCGCGAGCAAATCCTCAGCCTCAGGCACTACCTGGCCTGCCTGCCCACGCGGAATCTCGAAGCATTGGCGGAGGAGAGGGGCCTCAATGCCCAGGGCCGCGACGACCTGCTGGACAAACTGACCAACGCGCTGTCGCACGCGGCGCGCGTGGAGGCGCGCATGGCCGCGCTGCCCGACGAGAGGCTGCGCAAGGCCGCGCACAGCGTGCTCTGCTCCCACGGCGGGATGCTGCTGCTGTCGCGCTTCGACCGCGACACGCGGAAGCTGCTCGAACAGCACAAACACGAGTGGCGCACCATGCTCGAAGAGGCCCTGCTGGGCACCATCGGGTCCATCTCCCTCGTCGACGCGGGCCTGGCCGTCGAGGGCGAACACCTCGTGATCTTCTTGGAAAACGTGGACGGCTACTTCCGCACGTCGCAAGTGCCCGACCACGTCGTGGCCCCGCCCTCCACTGAGCCCATCGACTTCGTGATCGACCTGGGCTCGCTGCTGTGCTTCGTGCGGCAGAACGAAGTGAAGATGACGCGCAACGGCACGGTGTACAAGAGCACCGCCACAAAGATCATCCACCAGTGCATGATCAAGGAGCACACGGGGCTCGATCCCAAGGAGCTGCTGGACTTCAAGGTGGACCTGTGCCTGGGCCTGGGCATCCTCGCCACGGACAACGCGCGCAAGCTTGTGCCAGGCCCGACCGCAGCCTCGTGGGAAACGCGGACGCTGCGCGAAAAACTAGGCATGCTCTACCGGCACGTCGTCCACTCCGAGCGCCGGCGCCGGGCAGACCGCTGGGTGCAGACCGTCGAGCGCGGCTTGCTCGCGCTCCTGCCAAGCCTCAACCATGGCGGCTGGCGCCCCCGGCAAGCCCTCGTCATGCGCGCGGCCGCGCGATACATCATCGACACGCTCGGGGAAAGCCGCCCGCACCCCGCATCCGAGCACGTGCCCACCCACCGCATGCTCAACTACCGCACGCTCGACCAGCTCCGGCGCAAGCTCGATACGGACCTCATCAAACCTCTCTGCCTGTCCTCTATCATCGAGTACGGCTCCAAGGGGGAGCGGCCCCATGCGATGCGCCTCAGCGACACGGGCCGCCTGCTGCTCAACATCGCCAAAGCCAAACCCGATGAGACCGGCGAAGTCGACGCGCCTGGCACGCGCACCATCACCACCCCCGACTTCGAGGTGCTTCTATTCCCGGAGGGCAACTACTTCGACCTGAAGCAGAGGCTCGCCGCGTTTTGCAAGCCCATCAAAACCGAACAGGTCTTCCACTTCAAGATCACCCGGGAGCGCGTCGCCCACGCGGTTGCCAGCGGCATGACCCCTGAGGGAATCATCGAGACGCTCGAAGGCCACTCCGACAACCCCCTGCCGCAAAACGTCGTCTACTCGATCAGGGACTGGGCGGAAACCGCCGGCTGGCCGTAGCGCCTGGGGGACCACGCGCGCAAGTTGGCCGCGGACCAGTCCCGCAAGTCCCGGTGCATCTTGTCCTCGCGGCTCTGTCCAGTCCGCCCTGCCGGCGCTTTCTGCCTTGACTTCCGCGCGGCCGATGCCTACCATACGCCGCGTTGATTTCCCGCCGTTGCCGCGGCACGTGCCAAGCCGAAGAGAGGAACCTGCGTGCGCGTATCGATCGTTAGCCTCTGTGTTGCCGCGTCACTAGTTTGGTCGTCGATCGTACAAGGGGCCACGCCTCCGGCCAAACGTCTTGGGGCTAGGTGGAACTTCTGGCCGTTCTTCTACCGCGACCGCCAGCCCACCGAGGGGAGCCGCCACTTCCCGGCCACCGACAACACCATGTGCAACACGCGCGTGCTGTACCCCCTGTTCCACATGCAGCAGTTCCCGGGGCGCACGGTGTACATGTTCAAGCCGATCATCAACTTCGAGACGACCCAGACCGACTCGTTCTACCAGTGGCAATTTCTGTGGCCGTTCTTCCTCTACCGCCGCGACGACTCCATGCGCAAGCGGGAGTTCTGGTTCCTGCCCATCATTGGCTGGCGAGACGAGCGGAACCTGTATGACAAGGGCGAGGCTGATTTCCTCATGTCCGCGGCCTTTCCTATCCTCTGGTTCAACAACGCGAAACCCAAGGGCATCAAGCGGCGGGGCTCCAGCGCCACGTGCATCGGCCCCCTCTTCGGCACCGGCTGTAACATCCTCGCGTACGACCGGTTCGACTACGTGCTGTGGCCGCTCTACATTCGGCGCCAACGCTTGGGCGATACGCGGTACGACGTGATCTGGCCCTTCTTCGGCTGGATGACCGGCAAGCGCGGCGGCTTCCGCGTGTGGCCGCTCTACGTGAAGAAGGACTACCCCGGCCATTACAAGAAACGCTGGGCGCTGTGGCCGTTCCTCTACTGGGGCACGGTCAAGATGGACACCAAGCACCCGTACAAGGAGTTCGGCTTCTTCCCGCTCTATCGCCAGACGGTTTCCGACGTGGGCTATGAAAAGCGCTACCTGAGCATCGTGGCCCGCGTGCGCAAGCACAGCAAGAGCAAGGAGCGCGAGTGGTCGTTCATCTGGCCCATTTCGTACTTCAACACCAAGCCGAAGGAGAAGAAGACCACGCGCAGCTTCTGGCCCCTGTTCGTCTACACCAAGCGGCCCAAACTGACGCGCACGGCCGCGCTCTACGGCCCCCGGCGCCTGAGCATAGCCACCATGCCGTTCATCTGGTACGAGACGAACCGCGAAGTGCCCGAATACGAGCGCCGCAGCTCCAGCTTCTTCCCCATCTGGTTCAACTCGTGGTTCTACTTCAAAGACGGCCGGAAGGCGGGCTACCAGCGCCTCTTCCCGCTCTACGGATACGAACGCACCCAAAGCGGCGAGACGCGCGTCGGCGTACTGTCGCTGCCGCATTTCCACGACACGCTCAAGCAAGGTTTCGAGCGCAACTACTCCGTGCTTGGGCTGTTCCAGTACCGCAAGTGGGCCGACGGGTACAGCTCCCTGCGCATCATGGGCTCGCTGTACCACCACGACATCGGCCGCGGCATCTTCGACTGGGAAGTGGCCGGCCTCTACAGCTACCGCAGCGAGGGCCGCAAGGACTACTCGCATACGTATCTCTTCGGCCTTGTGAAACACGGCAAGACCGAAGGCCGCACGCTGCTCAGGCTGTTCTACATACCGTTCAAGAAATAGGAGCGGAAGGCCTTCGCCTTCCGTCACCACCGCCTGGACATCTCAGCATCGGAATGCGAAGGCATTCCGATCCAGCATACCGTTCAAGAGATAGA
>JAJRTI010000576.1 GCA_024278415.1 Planctomycetota bacterium
GGTCTCCGGCCAGAAGGTCCACGCGCCTCTGGGCGACTTGGCCAACCTGCAAGGCCGCGTCGCGGGGCAGAACGTGGTGACGGGCAACCACGCCACCTTCCCCGGCGTCATCCAAACCGGCGTGTGCAAGGTCTTCGACTACACCGCGGGCTCCACGGGCCTATCGGAGACCATGGCCAAACGGCTCGGCTATGAGGATATCATCTGCGCGATCGCGGTCGGGCTCGACAAACCGCCGTTCATGGGCGGGAAGCCGATCGTCATGAAGATGGTCGCCGACTCCAAGAGCGGCCGGGTGCTCGGGTTCCAGTGTGTGGGCCTGGGCGACGCGAGCAAGCGGATCGCGTTGGCCGCCATGGCGATCACGGGCAAGCTGGCCGTCGGCGATCTCGTCAACGTCGATCTGCCGTACGCGCCGCCTTACTCCCCCGCCATCGACCCGCTCATCATGATGGCCCACGTGATGGAGAACAAGATGCTGGGCCGCATGAAGGGCGTCTCCTGCGCGGAGGTCAAAGCGAAGCTCGACGCCGGCGAGGACATGTTCCTGCTCGATGCGCGTGGCCCGGACGAGTATGAAGCCATGCGTCTGGACGTGGGCGAGACGCTCATCCCGTTGGGCGCGCTGCGCCAGCGGCTCGGGGAGCTTCCCCAAGACAAAAACAAAGAGATTATCTGCTACTGCAAGATCTCGCTCCGCGGGTACGAAGCGGCCAAGGTGCTCGAAGCCAACGGGTGGACCAATGTCAAGGTGATGGAGGGCGGCATCGTGGCCTGGCCGTACAAGAAAGTCGTCGCACCCGGGTGACGCCCCCCCGGCGCGGATCGCGGAAAGACAAACACCCGACGCGGGCGCGGGGGCTCCGCGCAGCATCGACAGCATCAAGCACGCGGCGTTCGACGCGCGGCGGCAGGCTGAACGCGAGCCGTGATTCGTGGCTCGTGATCGCGTTCAGCCTCAGGGTCACTCATCACGAGCCACTGATTACTTGATAGGAGTTGGATCATGCCCAGAGGTGATGGAACAGGCCCGCCCGGCGGTGGCGGCCCCGGCGCTGGCCGCGGCCGCGGCATGGGCGGCGGTGGCCGCGGCCGCATGGGCGGCTTTGGCCTAGGAGCGGGCGGCAACTGCGTCTGCCCGCAATGTGGTAAGACCGTGCCGCATCAACGCGGCATGCCGTGCATGAGCACGAAGTGCCCCCAGTGCGGCGCGTCCATGACTCGGCAGAGATGATTCGTAAAGTGTAATGCGTAAAACGTAAGTGCAATGACTGCCCGCTTACGTTTTACGCTTTACGCTTCACGTTTCACGTCTCGCTCACCACAACTATCCCCGCCAAGTGAGGCACCCGCGAATCGCGGCCACTGACCCACTGGAGTCCCCCCTTGATCATCTCCATCGCAAGCGGCAAAGGCGGCACCGGCAAGACGACGATCGCCACCAATCTGGCCGTGTCATTGGCCAAAGCCGGCGAAACCGTGCAGCTTCTGGACTGTGACGTCGAGGAGCCGAATTGCCACATCTTTGTGAAGCCCAAAATCCAGGAATGCAAGACCGTATACCTGCCTGTGCCCAAGGTCGACTTGGACAAGTGCACGGGCTGCGGCCAGTGCGGCGAGGTGTGCCAATACAGCGCCATCATTTGCATCGCCCAGCGCCAATCGGATGGCGGCAAGCCCAAAGTGCTCACCTTCCCCGAGCTTTGCCACGGCTGTGGCGGGTGCATGCTCGCGTGCCCGGCCGACGCGATCGCTGAAGCCCAGCGAGAGGTCGGGGAGGTCCTGACTGGACTGGCCGATGGATACGCGTTCGGCTACGGCAGGCTTCGCATCCAGGAGGCCATGTCGCCGCCTCTCATTCGGGCTGTGAAGGAGCACGCCAGGCATGAAGGGATCAACATCGTCGACGCGCCTCCCGGGACGTCTTGTGCCGTGATCGAGGCGATCAAGGGCAGCGATTTCATTGTGTTGGCCACAGAGCCCACGCCCTTTGGCCTCAACGACCTGCAACTAGCGGTGGAGACCGTGCGCATCCTGGGCATCCCCTTTGGCGTCGCCATCAACCGAGCCGATATCGGCGATGACCGGGTGCGTCGTTACTGCGCAGAGGAGAACATCCCGTTGCTATGTGAGATCCCAGATGATCGGCGAGTGGCCGAGTGCTACTCGCGGGGCGAGATTGCTTCCGTGGCATTGCCCGACTACCCGGCGCTATTCACCAAGCTGTTCGACACGATTCAGAAGGAGGGCGGGCCATGAAGGAAGTCGTTGTCATCAGCGGCAAAGGCGGCACGGGCAAGACGAGCGTCGTCGGATCCTTCGCGGCGCTCGCCGAAAACAAGGTGCTGGCGGACTGTGACGTCGATGCCGCGGACCTGCACCTCCTGCTCAAGCCGATCGTGAAGCAGCAGGGCGAGTTCCGCAGCGGCAGCCAAGCCCGCATCGACCCTGCGAAGTGCACGGGTTGCGGCAGGTGCCAGGAACTCTGCCGCTTCGGCGCAATCCACGAGGACTCCGCCACTGCCGACTCGGGCGAGCGCGTGCGCCGAGTGGCCCCGATCTCATGCGAAGGTTGCGGGGTCTGCACTTGGAACTGCCCGGTCGACGCGATTGCGTTTGAGCCGCAAGTGAGCGGGCAGTGGTTTGTTTCCGAGACTCGCCACGGGCCCATGATCCACGCGAAGCTCGGCATCGCGGAAGAGAACTCCGGCAAGCTGGTCACGCTCGTGCGCAACCATGCCAAGCGCGTGGCAGAGGCCAATGGCCTCGATCTCATCATCGTGGATGGGGCGCCTGGGATCGGGTGCCCGGTCATTGCTTCGATCACCGGGGCCTCGTTGGCGCTGGTCGTGACCGAGCCGACGCTGTCCGGCATCCACGATCTCAAACGGGTCTGCCTGTTGACCGCGCACTTCCAGATCCCCACGATCGTGTGCGTGAATAAGTATGACCTCAACCCAGAGATGGCCGACAGCATTGAAGGCGAAGCAAGAGAAGTCGGCGCGAAGGTTGTGGGCCGGATCCGGTACGACCCGGCCGTGACCAAGGCGCAGATGCTCGAAGCGAGTATCGTCGAATATACGAACGGCGCCATCGCCCAAGAGATGCAGGCGCTCTGGCGCAATGTGGTGTATGAGATGGGATGACGCGTGACGCGTGATCGGATGATGCCCCCGGTCACGCGTCACGTCCCCGTTTCTGGTCGCGGATGTCCGATCCTGCACCAGAGCCGAGGCCCAATGGCGCGGACTTAAGCGATTTCTTGTTGTCCCGCAGGGACAATTGAAACTAGCCCAGCACTTCAGTGCTGGGTAACATTTCAGCCAAGTGCTACAGCCATGCGCAGAAAACGTGGCTGAGCCTTTGGCCGGTCCGGGCGGGTTCGGCCTCTGGGAAGCCCAACGGGCTTCCGTAAACCAGCCCAGGGTTCGCGAGCGAAGCTCGCAACC
>JAJRTI010000577.1 GCA_024278415.1 Planctomycetota bacterium
AGCCGCGAGCACGCGGCGCTCGCGCCCATGTACCTTGGCGTGGAGGCGGTCGTCGCGAAGTCATTCGCACGCATCCATTGCGCCAACCTTGTGAACTTCGGCATCTTGCCCCTCACCTTCGACGACCCGGCGGACTACAAGCGCATCGACCAGGACGACGTGCTCACGATTACGGGCCTGAAGCAGGCGCTCAAGAGCGACGCGCCGTTCCGCGTGCGCAACGAAACCAAGGGCCACGACTTCCTCGTCGTGCACGGCCTCAGCGAGCGCCAGAAGGCCGTCATCCTCGCCGGCGGCCTGCTCAACTACACGAAGCAGCAGGCGGGAAAATAGCGCGGCGTTGGTTTGGAGCGGAACGCCTTCGCGCTCCGACGCAACGGCGGAGGCCGTGCGCTCCCCTTTAGTTGCGGCTCACAGCCGCGTTAAGAGACATGGGCCATGAAGAAGTGTCCATTCTGTGCAGAAGAGATCCAGGACCAAGCGGTCAAGTGCAGGTATTGCGGCGAGTTCCTCGATGAGTCCATGCGGACATTCGTGAGGGGAGAGAAGATTCCGTGGTATTTCGGAACGTCCTTCATCGTCATCGCGCTTTGCGCAGTGGGGCCCCTTGCATTGCCTCTGATCTGGTGGCGCCCGAAGACATCGCCGGCCTGGAAAATCGGGCTCACGATTGGGATCCTTGCCCTCAGTTGGCTTATGCTCGAGGTAACACTGAAATCCCTTGAAACGCTCAAGCAGTACTATGAGTTGTTGGATGGAGTCTAGAAGAAACGATGGCCTTGGTCGGTAGGCCCAGTTGCTTGACAACAGGACCGGGGGAGTTAGCATCTTGGGCAAATCGCCGCAGCCCTGAGGACTCAAACCCGTCGGACTTGTCCGACCTGTCCGACGAGTCTGACAGCTCCGCGGGGCCGACCGACTCGATTCCGAAGGAGACGCCATGAGCCCAGACGACACGCCGCTGCTGCCCCATGGCGGGTACCGCAAGCTGCGCAGCTACAAGGTCGCGGAGGCCGTCTACGACGCCACGGTCGTCTTCTGCCGGCGGTTCTTCCCGCGAGACCGGCGCATGGCCGACCAGATGGTCCAGGCCGCGCGCAGCGGGCTGCGCAACATCAGCGAGGGCAGCGGCGCGGCGGGAACCTCGCGCAAGTTCGAGATGAAGCTCACCAACGTGGCCCGCGCCAGCCTCAATGACGAATTGTTGCCCGACTACGAGAGCTTTCTGCGGCAGAACGGATTGCGTGTCTGGCCCAAGGATTCGCGCGAGGCCCGCGCAATGCGGGAGCGGTTGCGGCACGACCACATCGCGAACCTGCCACCCGCGCCGCCGGGCACAGTCCGCTTGACCGGGCTCGCCGGGTTGCCCGATTTCGTGGCCAAGGCCGAGCCTGAACTGGCCGCGAACGCCATGGTTTGCGCGGTGAACCAGGCCGCCTACCTGCTGCGCCGACAGATCGAGAGCCAGGGCCGCACGTTCCTAAAAGAGGGCGGCTTCACCGAAAATCTGTACCGGCAGCGGCAGCAGGCCCGCGCCAGAAGCAACAAGTCCGACCTGTCAGACAGGTCAGACGCCGCAGGGAGGCAGCCATGACCACAAACGCCACAGAAAAAGGCCCAGACTGGGTCTGTGTCACACGCGACGCCGGCTGGCAGCCCAGAGATTCTATGGGCGAGTTGGTGTACAAGAACCACATGTGGATCCTGGGCGGGTGGGTCGCGGTGAAAGAGCCCAATCCGCGTGACGTCTGGAAATCGCCGGACGGCAAGCACTGGACCCGCACCGTCGAGGTCGCGCCCTGGGAGCACAGCGACCTCTCGCCCGCCATGGTGTTCAAAGACAAGATGTGGTTCATGGGCGGGCGCAAACTGCCCGGCGCGGAGAACAGCAACAAGGTCTGGTCGTCCACCGACGGCGCAGAGTGGACGCTGGAGACGGACAACGCCGGCTGGTGCCCGCGAGTGGCGGCCTCGTTCGTCGTGTTCAAGGACAGGATGTGGGTCATGGGCGGGACCGAGAGCTTCTACGACCACAGCGACGCAATGGTCAAGAACGACGTCTGGTCCTCGGCCGACGGCAAGCATTGGGATCTGGTGGTCGCAAACGCCGGCTGGTCCAAGCGCGCGCACGCGCAGGCCATCGTGTTCGACAACAAGATCTGGATCATGGGCGGCGGGCTCTGGCACCCGGAGCACGTCGCGTGCAACGACGTGTGGTGCTCGGAGGACGGCGCGAACTGGACCCAAGTGACGGCCGCCGCCGCGTGGCAGCCGCGGCTGTGGTTCTCAACGGTTGTGTACCGCGGCCGCATGTGGGTCCTCGGCGGGTGGTCGAAGCCGACCGACAACTTCGGCGACGTGTGGCACTCGAAGGACGGCAAGAACTGGACCGATCTGAAGTCCGGCGTGATCTGGAAGTCGCGACACGAGCATTCGGCTTACGTGTTCCAGGACAAGCTTTGGGTGGCCGGCGGCCATGCGCGGCCGCTCAATAGCGAGGTGTGGTCGCTGGAGCTTCCTGAGACGTGGACATGAGAAGAGTGAGAAGGGCCGACTCAGATCGCAGACGTGCGGCGGTGCCTGCATGTGCGACCTTCGGCTCAAGGCCCTTGACAGCGGCGCGCGGTCGGTTAGCATCGTGGCCCGGCACGGCCCGGAACTGCGCAACGCTCTGGCATGCATTCGCGGACGTTGGACACCAATGAAAGGAGACCGAGATGGATGCGCGCCGTATTCCCGTCGAAGAGGTGCTTGGAAAGTGCGCGTGGTGCGGCAAGACGATCCCGAAGGATTCGGAGGTCTTTGCACTAGGCGGGAAGAAGAGGCCGGGGATCGACCTCGCCGAATACGAGGGCGGAGCTATCCGGATTGCTTTGTTCGAACAAAATCGAGATGTCGCCGCCATCGTCCCCAGCGCGGATTCTCAAGCCTGTCGGGATGGCCGAGACTTCATGTTCATGGTCTGCTCAGAGACGTGCGGTTCTGAGTTGAAGGCCGCTCTGGAGGTCGAATCCGCCCTCGGCAATGCCCTCTTCGGGGCCATCAAAAGGATGATGAATTGAGGACGACGCAATGGAAGACATAGACGACGACTCAGATTTCGGGTTGTACGAGGCCATGTGCAAAGCATGCGACGCCATTACCATGGTCAACGACCTCGGCCTGTGCGAAGACTGCGACGCGAAGCTGGATCGGGATTTCATCCGTACTCGGGAGTGGGATTATTCGGCTTCTGCGTTCGGCTGCCCGGTCGATAAGCGGGAGCAGTTGCGCGCGCACGTCATCGCCCAGCATGGCGAAGCACTGGAGTTGTTGGCTGAGGAGCCGCCCCGAAAGGCGCGGCCCAAGTCGCGCAACCGGAAGCGCAAGCGCTGACCGGCGTTGCCCGCCCCTGGTTCAGGCCTCCGCCCTTCACTCCACCACGATCCGCACACTCGATCCGGCCCCCGACGTGTCCACGCAGGTGATCGTATGTGGCCCGGAGGTGGGCGACCAGAAGACTTGGCCGGCCGCACTGGCGCGGCGGTACAGTTCACCGTCCACAAACCATGAGACGGGACGCGGGGTGGACGCAGAGAGGAGAAGCTGGGACGCGCCTGTGCGGCCCGCGGACGCGTAGGTCTGCCCGTCTTGCGGCGCAAGGATGCGCGGGGCAGGGGGCCGCGCACCGCCAGGGCAAGCCGTGAAATGGGGAAGCGGGGCCGGGAGTCGGCCCCGCGCCGCGAGCCACGCGGCGAGCGGCGCAGGCCAGCTCTCCACGACCTCGACTCGATAGGCCCGGCCGGCAACGCTTCGGTCGCAGAGCACCGCGCCGGTCTCCACGTCGATCTTGCGCTCTTGATGCACGCGGCAGCGCGCGGTCGGGGACACGCCGCGGATGAAGAGGCCCATGCGTGTCGATGCGCACGCGGCCCCGGCAGGCGATCCGCTCACCGCGCAGACGCGGCGTTCGCCGACCGTGTCGGGCCGGCGGTACCAGGGCCCACGCCGGCCAGCGTAGAGCGACACAAAGATGCGCTCCACAAGCGGCGCGGCCGCGATCGCGCCCACGAGCGTGCGTGCCGGCCGGCCGTCCACGTTGCCCACCCACACGCCCACGGTCCATTGCGGATTGAAGCCGACGGCCCAGGCGTCGTGACGGCCGTAGGAGGTTCCGGTCTTGAGCGCAATCGGCAGCCGGCCTGGCTCCGCGTAGCGCCGCAGCGCCCGTGCGACCAAGTAGCACGCGGCAGCCGGCAGCGTCTGGGGACGCGATGCGGAAGCCAGCGAAGCGGGACCGCATCGTGTCCCCCCGTGATGCTCACCTTGGAGAAGCGCGAGCGGCCGGCGCTCACCTAAGCGCGCCAGGGTGGCGTACGCGCTGGCCAGTTCCATGAGCCGCACCTCGCATGCGCCAAGCGTCAGCGCTAGGCCGGAGTCGCTGCTTGGCCTCAGCGTGGTGACGCCGCACTCGCGGAGCAGCCGCTCCAATGCCGCAGGGCCAAGCTCGTGCAGCAAGCGCACCGCGGGCACGTTGAGCGACCGCGCAAGCGCATCGCTGGCGCGCACCGGGCCGTGGAAGCGCCGGTCGAAGTTCGACGGCGAGTAGCCTGAAAACGTGCAAGGCACGTCCGCGAGGATCGTGTCCGGGGTGCAGAGGCCGCGCGCAAACGCGAGCGCGTAGGTGAAGGGCTTGAGCGCGGAGCCGGGGGACCGAGGCGCGAGCGCGGCGTTTACTTGCCCACCGTTGGCTTCATCGAAGAAATCGGCCGACCCCGCCATGGCGCGCAGCGCGCCTGTTGCGTTTTCAATGACTACCACCGCGGCGTTGGCCACGCCCTTGTTTCGCAGGCCGGCCACGTGGGAGCGGAGCAAGCGCTCGCAATCGGCCTGCACGAGCGGATCGAGCGTTGTGCGGTACGTGCGGCCGGGGCCGTAGCGGTCGAGCACAAGTTGGCTGAAGTGCGGCGCCCGGAAGGGGGGCTTGCCCACGGCAAGCCGGACGGGTTGGGCGGTGAGCGCGGCGAATTGCCTCCGGCCGATATCACCCGCGTCGAGCATCTCCCGGAGCACCGCGTCCCGGCGCTTGCGTGCGCGGCCGGGCCAGCGGTCGGGACGAAGGCGAGACGGCGACTGCGGCAGCCCCGCGAGCAGCGCGGCCTCGACCAGCGTCAGGTCCGCCGCAGGCTTGCTGAAGTAGCGCCGCGCCGCGGCCTCGATGCCCACCAGGTTGCCGCCGTAGGGCGCAAAGTTGAGGTAGCTTTCGAGGATGGCGTCCTTGGACAGCGCCCATTCGAGTTGGAGCGCGCGGAATGCTTCGATGGCCTTGCTGCGCAGCGTGCGCGGCTTGGGCTCCATGAGCCGGGCCAGTTGCATGGTGATCGTCGACGCGCCGGACACGACCCGGCCGCAGCGCAGGTTGTCATACACCGCGCGCAGCAGCGAGACCGGATCGACGCCAGGATGCAGGCGGAATCGTTTGTCCTCGACCGCGATCGTGGCGCGCACGACGTGGGGGCTGATGCGCGACAGGGGCACGTATATCGAGCGCTCCTCGGACCGGCCGAGGAAGGTCCGCAGCACGCGGCCTTCGCGGTCGAGCACGGTCGTCGCGCTCCGCATGGCCTCCAGTTGGGGCACAGGGCTCGGCAGTGCGGCCACCAGCACCGCAAGTGTCGCCGTTGCCGCTGCGGCCAGGCCGGCCAAAGCGATGCATGCGCGCTTGGTGTTGTGTCGATTGAGGAACTTCACGTCAGCAATGACAACTCATCAGGGGCTGATGCTGGACGTCCACGTCCAGCACCCACTCGGAGCGGACGCCTGTGCGCCTGGGCCTTCGTATTCCCCGCGGACCTAGAGATCCGCGCCGGTGGGTCACGGACGCGGACGTCCGTGACCAGTCACCAAATGACCAATGACTACGGCGCAACAACCCGGCAGGCGCCCGCGC
>JAJRTI010000578.1 GCA_024278415.1 Planctomycetota bacterium
CACATCCCTTTCGGCGAGCAAGTTCATACCGTTCCCATCCCACGTGAAATACGCCAGGCCGTTGCTGTCCTGCATCGCATACCGGCGCAACTGCCCATCATACCAGAAGTAGTTCCACACGCCAGTCTTGTAGCGGATCGCGGTGACGAGGTTCGCGTGGTTGTATTCGAAGTACGTCGTGCCGTCCAGTGTGACTCAGTATAGGGTGAACTGTAGTGTGTTGCCATGTGATCTGGCATCAGGTCGAGTTCGACATCGGGCGCACGCTTCCAATGTGCCAGGCGATCAGGGCCGCAAGGGCACTGAGCATGCCCGCGGCGCTGCCGACCCAAGGCAGAAGCAATCTCCCCTCTGGAGCCGTCACAGAGCAACTCAGGGCGTAGGAGACACCTAGCAACACCAGGGGAGCTGCACCCTCCCACCATTTCAGCCTGGTCGGACTCTTGTTGTCTCGGACCGCGTGTAGCATGGAGCCTATGATGACACCTAGCGTAAGATGGAAACCGAACCCAACAAGGCTCTGCCTGGTCCATGGCACAGTTTGGGACAGGTCGGATGGGTCCAAGCCTAAAGCCGCCAGCCACGGATGCGATACCATGTGGACGACGTCCTTCCCAAAAGGCCGCCCCCAGGGACTTGGGGCGCTTCCCTGCCACCTACGCACCCACCATGGCTCCATAAGGGACACATACCACGCTGCGGTAGCAACGGCCAGTACCGCGCAGCAGACCAGTCTGCGCGGATGCCCCAGCTTCTTCGGGAGACCTCTGGTAGGTTGACCGGCATCGCTGATCTCCGCCTCGCAATCGGTGCGGGACGTCTCCAAGGCTGTTCTTGCGCCGATCAAACACAGGCTCGCCACCAGCGCTCCCCCAACCCCAAGCCATGGCGCAACAAAGCACCCGGACATCGCGGATGCTGCCGCAAGGCAATACGACAACGCCAGGGGACAGGAGAGCACGAGGCAATCCACAGCCACCGCGTTTCCCCTTCTGCGGATAGACCCGGAGGCGGAGGCCAGAACCCCGCCGAGAACAGTCACGTATGCAATATGTAAGCAGAAGCCAGCGAGCCCATGTTTAGTCCAAGGAATGGGCATGGCCCGTACCGACAGCTGCGGACACCCCAGAACTCGCATTTTCTCCTCGATCGTCTTCACCGTTCCGAACGGATCGCGACGGTACACGAAACGGGGGCGATGGTCGCGTTCAGCCCACCAGGGCTCGACGAACGAAACGTACCATCCGACCGTGGACATGGCCAGCAGCACCTGCCAGCGCTTGGGGATCGGGGCCTCGCTCACGCTGCAGCGCCTTTCTACCAGGGTCCCCCTGGCAAGTCCATCCCAGGGTGGTTCCGCCTGGCCTCAATGCATTTGTTCCTTGCTTCCGCCTGGCCAGCGCGTGCTTCATCCCTCCATATGTCACAGCACATCCTCCTCCTTGCGGCATCAGGCGTTAGTGTATCCCTGAGCCTCTTGAGGCATTCTGTTCCAGCCGTTAGCGCCATGCACTCTTCTGCGTCTTCGTACTCGCCGACCATCCTATTGAGCTGCATCTCACATCCCTCTCGGGACATCCTCGGATCCTCTAAGCACCGCTTGTACACTCCGCAGTAGTCCATCTTCTTCCAGAACTCCCTGTGCACGCCCTCATGCACGTCGATACACTCGCCAATACACTTATCGTAGACAACGATGTCCGGAACCCGTGGATCCGACGGCCAGTTCTTGTCTCCCTCAGGCCATCTCCTGCTCTTGGGCTCACCAGTGTCCTTGTCGCAGAAAGTCACGCCATAGGGCACACCGATGGGTGGCCGGAAACTGCCCCGGTAGCGCGCTGGTTTTCCCCATCTGTTCGGGTTCGCCCATTCTGGGGGGATTGGGCTGCCCGGGGGGACATACATGAGGCCACGCGGATCGACGCCCAGCGGAGAGGCATTGCTGACGTACAAGTACTGCTCCAGCAGCGTGACTGCATCGTCCACGCCGGATGCTGACAGGAAGTGGTGGATGGTCGCATACGCGATTGGGCTTCTAACCAAGCTGTGAGTTCCGGAGTGGCTGGGCGCGCCGATGGCCGTTCCAACACCACGCCGGCTGGGCTCAGCAAACGCGTCGGCCAGAGGCGAACCCACGCTGCTCAGTGGCATAGGATCCCTCTGGAGGAACCTCCCCACATCCGCATCGTAGAGGCGCGCGGGGGACTTGTAGAGATCGCCTTTGAGGTGGATCCAGTTGGATTGCCAGCCGAAGCGGCTTGGCGGGCCAGAAGACTGCTCGCCCATGATCTCGCCCCAGGCATTGCAGGTGGTGCCGTGGACAATCGTGCCGGTGTCGTCGGTGAGTGCGAGCGTATCGCCGTGGTGGTTGTGCGCGGGATACTGGTAGTACGTGGAGCCGTACGCGTGCCGCTTCGCGGCCACGAGCGAACCCGCGCCGGGGACGGGAACGTAGCCGTGCGTGTACTCCGCAACGACCGCGCCGCTTGCGTCGCGCTCCGCGAGCGGATTGAGGCCGTCCTTGTCCCAAGTGAAGTACGTCATCGTCCCGTCGTCCATCGCGTACAGGCGCATGAGCGCGTCGTGGTAGAAGTACTGCGTCGAGCCATCGCTATACCGCACGCTCGTGGGCAGATTCCGATGGTCGTATTCAAAATACGTCGTGCCATCCGGCTCTTCCTTGTGCGTGCAGTTGCCCCGGGAATCGTAGCTGAAGTACGTCCAGGCATGGCTGGGGATTTCGTGGCGCAACGTGAGCTGGTTGGCCGCGTCGTACGTGTAGTAGGTTTCAGCGCTGCCGCGCTTCTGATACGTGCGGTTGCCCGCGCCGTCGTAGTCCCACTCGAACGCGTAGATGTTCGTGTGGTCCGACGCGTTCCAGGTCTCGGACGTGAGCCGGTCCGCGTCATCATACGTGTAGTATACCACCTTTCCGTCTTCGCGGGTGATGGAGGTGATGCGCGACGCGGCGTCGTAGTCGTAGAGGAAGTACGCCAGCGGCGAGCCGTCGGGCAGGCAGTTGAGGATGCTTGTAACGCGGTTGGCCGCGTCGTACGCGTAGTAGGTGAACGTGTGGTTGGCGAGCTTCTTGTAGGTGACGTTGCCGTTGGGGTCGTACTGGTAGTACGTCGTGCCGAATCCGCCGGCTACGCCGTAGGCGCTGGACCCGTGGGTCCC
>JAJRTI010000579.1 GCA_024278415.1 Planctomycetota bacterium
CTGATCATCTGGCGATTTGCCATCGGGGCAGAGGGCGCCCTTACGGTCGCCACTACGAGCGGGCCGCTCCCGCGGCCGCACAGCGGTGGCGTCATGCTTGTAGTAGGCCCGTGAGGGCCTTCCGCTCGGATAACGCTTCGCCATCGGGGCAGAGGGCGCCCTTACGGTCGCCACTACGAGCGGGCCGCTCCCGCGGCCGGCACTTCAGTCGTGGCATGACACTAGATCCGCTCGATCCGTGCGGCGATCTTCTTGTAGTCGACTTGGCCGGACACGGGGTCGTAGGCCCGGTGCGAGGTCGCGTTCACGAGCCACTTGTTTTTCTTGGGATCGGCCGAGTCGGCCACCGACAGGTTCCAGGGCGAGAAGAGATAGCCTTCGGGGACTTCGTTGCGCGCGGGCCGCACTTTGCTGCGCAGGCCGCCGATGCTCACGCGCGCCTCGTAGGAGCCGCGGCGGGTGGTGATGCGCACCTTGTCGCCGTCGCGGAGGCCGTTGCGTTTGGCGTCCTCCATGTGCATTTCCACGTACTGTTCCGGCACAAGCCGCCGCGTGGTGGCGCCGCGGATCGTCTTGGCCGAATGGAAGTGCTCGTACACGATGCCCAGGCCCAGCCAGAAGGGGAACTTGTCTTTCGGCACGTCGCGCCAGTGCTGCTTGGCGTGGTCCGTGTCCGGCCATTCGGGCGTGAGCGCCATGTCCCGGGCGGCGTCGAGCACGGACTTGTGCGCGCTCGCGTAGTAGTCCTTCTCCGTGCCCATCTTGCGCAACTCGGCCAAGACTTCTTTGGCCTTCGAGTAGTCTTGCCGGCAGACCTTGAAATGCATCTTGCCGTCTTTGTGGCGGAAGGGCCCATAGGGCTTGCCCGCCCATCCTTCTTGGTCCATGTAGCGCCGGGGCGTGCCCCCCTGCTTGGCGATCTCGTAGGTCGGCGCGGGCCACTGGACGCCGCGGAGCCGGCGGATCTGGTCGTAGAGGCCGATGCCGTCGCGCTCGCGCACCTCGAGCATGCCGGTCATGTCGCAGTCCGCGCCCTTCGACGCCTTGACCATCTCCTCGAACACTTCCTCCGCGTCGTAGAGCGCGGGCCCGTCGGGGTGGAACTTCTTCTTCTTGTAGGGGAACATCGCGTCCGCGTCGAGCCCCAGCCGCTTGGCCAAGGCTTTGCCCTTGTCGATGGCCATGTCCAGGTCGGGCAGGCAGTTCTCCAAACCCTGTGCGCCCTTGCCAACACCGTCCACGACGTTGAAGCGGCGCTCCGAGGAGATGTACGTGCCGCCCTGCCATTCGCCCCACGTGAGCGCGGGTAAGACCACGTCTGCGTACAGCACGTTCGGCGCGTGCCGGTAGATGTCCTGCACGACCACGAACATGTTCTTGAGCGCGGGCCGGATCAGCGTGTTGATATCCGGCTGGTGCACGTGGGTCGTGTACATGTAGAACATGGCCTTGACCGGGTCGAGGCCTTGTTCCTTGAGGATTTTTTCGGGCATGAGCGCGCGCTCGAACAGGCCCACCATCATGCCGGGGTTCTTCATGCCAGCCACGTTCCTGAGGTTCTGTGCGGGGCACTTCCACGCGTCGGCGATGATGTTGATGCCCTTTTCATTGAGCTTGCCTGCCTTGCCGAGGCCTTGGTTGAAAGGCAGCCGGCCGGTGAGCCCGCCCATGAGGCGCTCGCCCATCGCGTTGGGTTGGCCGGTCATGGAGAACGGCCCCGCGCCGGGCCGGCCCAGGTTGCCGGTGAGCGCGTGGAGGTTGATGACGCTGATGACGTTGTGCTGGCCGTGGATGTGCTGGTTGTAGCCGATGCCCCAGAAGGACAGCACGCCGCCGCGGCCGTTGCGCCGGCCTTTGCGGGACGCGTCGGCCCACTGCTGCGCGATCTTGCGGATGCGCTCGGGTTCGATCATGGTGCGGTCCTGCACCTTCTCAGGCGCGTACTCTTCCTTCATCGCCCTGATGTACTCCTGCCAGCCCGCGGTATGGGCCTTGAGGAAGTCGTAGTCGACCACGTCTTCGTGCTGGGTGATGATGCAGTGGGCGATGGCGTTGAGGATCGAGATGTCGCCGTTGATCGTGGAGAAATGCTCGCTGTTGCGCGGGTTGATCGACTCCAGCGCGCCCACCGTGCCGGTGCGCCGGGGGTCCACCACCAGCGTGGGGATGTCGCTCTTCTTCTTGTAGTCCGCGCAGCGCCAAAACACGATGGAGTGGCTCGACCGTGCGTTGTGGCCCCAGAAGGTGATCATGTCCGCCTGCTCGATATCGTCGTAGCACAACGGCGGCGTGTCGGAGCCGAGCGTAGCGAAGTAGGCGGTGACCGCGGACGTCATGCAGACGCGTGCGTTGGCCTCGATCGAGTTGGACTGAACCACGCCCTTCATGAGCTTGTTTTCCATCCACTGCGCTTCGACCGTGAGCTGCCCGGAACCATAGAGGCCGACGGAGTTGCCGCCGAACTTCTTGATGACCGCGGCGATCTTGTCCGCCACCATCTCTTCGGCTTCCTCGTACGTGGCCTCGCGGAACACGCTGTCGTCGAACCGGCCTTTCGTGTTGGAGACATGGCCCGTGACCGGGTCGTTCATGTCCTTGCGCACGAGGACCTTGGTGAGCCGGTCGACGTACGTGGGCTCGTCCGCGTTCAGGCCTTTGATGCACTGCACGCCTTTGTTGGTGGGGTGTTGCTTATCGGGCACGACGCCGAGGATCCGGCCGGACGCGTCGGCCTTGATCAGCGTGCCGCAGCCCACGCCACAGTAGGGGCACTGGGCGAGGTAGGTCGTGAGACCCGTGGCGCCGCCCTCCTCGGCGAGGATCCTGTCCGGGGCGAAGATCAGACTGCCCAGGCCCAGGCCGGCCGCGCCCGCCACGCCGCCCTTGATGAAGTTGCGTCGGCTGATGTTCTTGCCTTTCCTCATCTCATTTCCTCGCTCTCGATTGAAAACTTCTCAGGTAGGCGACAATGTCGTTGACGTCTCGGGACTCCAGCTCCACCACTCCCTGGCCGCCGCGGGTCATGGGCCGCATGCCCGATTCGTGGCGCCCCAGGGCGAGGGTGGCTTGCAGATAGCTGTCGGTGGCCGCATGGAGGAACGTTTGGCTCAGCAAACGCGGTGCGTAGCCCTCCTTCGCGTCCGTGCCGTGGCATTGGGCGCACTGCCGGGCGTAGAGCGCGGCTCCATTGAGCGGCGTGCCGCGCACGACCTTGGGCTTCATGAGCGGCGCGTCTTGTTGGCTGCGCAGGTAGGCGACGATGGAGCTGGTTTCGTGTTCCCCGAGTTTGGCCACGCCGTCGCCGCCAGGGGCAAACCCGCGCATCTCTGTGCCGGATCGGCCGTTGGTGATCATGCCTTGGATGAACCCATCGGACACGCGGCTGAGGAAGCCTCGCCGGCCGATGGCCGGGCCGTTGCCGCCGCCGCCGTACGCGCCGTGGCACTGTGCACAGGCCCGCGCAAACCGTTCCCGCCCCAACTGCACGTCGCCCTCGACCGCGGCCACGCCGCGCGACGGAGCGGGCCGCGTCTCGAACGAGCGGATGTACGCGACGACGCCGTTCACGGCCAACTCATCCAAATCCGTCGTGCCGTCGGCCCCGCGCAGGTTCCCGCGCATCTGCGTGCCGGTCCGGCCGTACGCGACCGTCTCCTTGATGAACGCGTCGCTCGCGGCCGTGAGGAAGCTCCGGCCGAGGATCGCGGGCCCGATCTTGCCCTGGCCCTTGGCGCCGTGGCATTGGGAGCACACGCTGTCAAAAACCTCGCGGCCGCGGAACTCAGAGCCCACTACCCGGGCGCGCTTGTCGAGCGTCTTCGGTTTGTTCTTGGAGTGCGTTCGAACCCAGGCGAGGATGGCCGCGAGCTCTGTATGGCGCAAGTGGGCCCACGAGGGCATGGCCGTGCCTTGCCGGCCTTTCACCACGGTCGTGGCAAGAAACTCGTCGTCCGCGAGGGTCTGGAACTCCGGGCTGGAGAGGGACGGGCCGATGCCGCCCTGGGCGTCCAGGCCGTGGCAGGGCGCGCAGTTGCTGCGATACAGGGATTCGCCGAACTGCGACGAGGCCTGCGGGAGGCGCTTTAGCACGGCCTCGACCGTGGCCGTCGGACCGCGTAGGGACAGCACATAGGCCATGGTGTCGGCGATCTGGGTCTTGTCCAGGAAGTGCCATGCCGGCATGGCGGTGTTCGGCCGGCCGTTGACGAGCATGTCGTAGAGGAACTGGCGGTCGATATAGGAGAGCAGTTCTGGCGTGTTCAACGTAGGGCCGACCAGGTCGGCCTCAAACTCGCCGGCGATGCCGTGGCAGGCGGAGCAATTGCCTTCGAACAGGGCGCGGCCGTAGCGCGGCTGGCCCGCGACGGCGTCGACCTCGGCGAGCGAAGGTGCGGGCTTGCGCAACGACAGCACAAACTCGGCGATGGCGTCGATCTCTTGCCCGTTCAGCCCACCGTCTTGGCCCCATGCCGGCATGATGCGGCTCTGGGAGTTGCGCACCACGTAACGCACGAAGGGCTTGGTCACGATGGAGAGGAATTGCGGGTTGCCCAGCGCGGGCCCGACCTTGTCTAGCTCGCGCAGATCGGTGCCTTCGCCGGTCTTGCCGTGGCAGGCCGAGCAGTAGAGGAGGTAGAGCCGGCGGCCGGCCAGCAGAGGCGTGTCGGCCGATCCCTGGCGCCGGGGCTTGGGGCGAGCCACGTACGCCTCGGGCACAGCGTCGTCGCGCAGGGACTTCAGGTAGATCGTGACCGCGTCTGCGTCCTGGTCCGAGAACTTGTAATCCACCATGGCCGAGTCTTTGGGCTGGGCCTTGGGTTCCTTGACCGACTCGTAGAGGTACGCCAGGTTCACGTTGCCATGGAACTTGGCGAGCAACCGATGCCGGTTTTTCTTGGAGGGAGCCTTCTCGTAGAAGGACGCGTTGCCGATGTTGGTGAGTTCCGGCCCCAGGTGGCCGCCTTTGCCCCGCACGACGTGGCATCCCATACAACCGTTCGAAACGAAGACCTGCTCGCCTCGGCGATAGGCCGTGGCGGACTCGGGCATGTCGGCTCGGTGGCAGCGCGCACAATTGGCTTGGGCCAAGGCGCCTTCGAGCCGCGGCCGCTCCCAGAAGGGGATGCCTGCGGCGTGTGCGTCCCGCGCGTTCACGGCTCGCCCCTGGCCATCGTGGCAGATGGTGCACCCGTAGCGCTCGACGTCGTGGTCATCGAGGAACTTCCCGGGGTGCGGCGCCAGCGGATTGGGCTGGCCCTTCATGCCAGGGTCTTCCATGGCCACGTGGCAACTGACGCAGCGGTCGGTACGGTTCAGTTCGGGGAGCACGATCTGGCGCAGTTGGATCGGGTAGTCGACGGCCTTCTTTCCAGTGGCCGCGGCCCGCGCGTGGAGCGCGGCCGCGTACTGCTTCTGGTAGCCCTTCCACGCAGGCCGGGCGATCTCGTTCGTCATGGCTACGGCAAGCAGCACGATGACGGCGCAGCTCGATACGAGGAGTAGCTTCTTCATGGAGGTGTCGTCTTCTGATGGGCCGAGACGGAAGCGATCGCCGGGGCCGTCAGACCCAGAAGTGCGGATACTGACGGCCCTTGGGGATGTTGTTCACGAGCAGCGCGATCACGAGCATGACCAGGGCGCCTGCGGCCACGGGCACGGCCACGTAGAGGTATCCCAGTGCATGGATCCGCTCGCTGCCGATGACCGCGATCAGCGCGGTGGCGCCGCCGGGAGGATGCAGCGTCTTGGTCGCGTGCATGGCCGCGATGGCCGTTGCGACGGCAGCGGCCGATGCCAGCCACGCGTTGGGGCCAAGCAATTTGTAGGCGGCCACTCCGATGACGGCCGACACCATGTGCCCGCCGATGAAGTTCCGCGGCTGGGCCAGCGGACTGTTGACCGCACCGTAGATGAGCACCGCGGATGCGCCGAAACTGCCGATGATGAACGCCAAGTCCGTGCGCTCGACGAGCGATACGTGCATGTAGGAGACTGCGGTGATGCCCAGGATCGAGCCGAGCCAGGACCAGCCAATCTCGGACAGACTGACCCTGGGCGGGCTCTTGGAGGAGCCCTTCATCTTGGCGAAGTAGCCCGGGGCGTCGTCGCGGTCTTCCGTCAATGAATCGGCCACTGTGATTTGGACCAGTAAAAATGCCAGTTCGGTCCGCGGTGGACCGTAGCGAAGTAGGTCATGATCACGAACGCCACGGCCAAGCAGGTGAACATGGCGAGCGTGCCCATGTGGGTGCTGCGATGGCGCAGCAGCGCCAGAAACGACCACGCGGCCATGATTCCCACGAGAATCGTGCCAGGGTTGATGAACGTGATGACGATCTGCGGGAGGTCGGGGTACGCCTTGCGCACCCATGCCCACTCACGCAGCCAGCCGAAGTTGACCGTGGCCACCAGCATGCCCACGACGGCCACCGCGGAGAACAGGAGGGACTGAAGCACCACGCGCCGGCCTCGCTCCCCGCCAAACCAGCGGCCGATGCCGGCCTCTTCGCGGTCGAGAAACGGGACGAGCGCCAACGCGAGCATGACGAGCGCAGGGATGCCGATGCCGCCCATGAACGCGGAATAGGAGACCAGTTCCTGGAGGCCCAAGAAGTACCAGGGCGCTTTGGCCGGGTTCTCCGGCACGGCCGGGTTCGCCGCCTCCTTGAGCGGAGCGTCGAACGCGAGGCCCAACGCGAGCAAGACCGCGAGCACGGTCATGAACACGGCCATCTCCGCATAGAGCAAGTGCGGCCAGCTTGGCACGGTGTGCTCGGGGCCTCGATTGACCGCCGGCGAGCGGCCCCCCACGACACACATGAGGCCGTAGGTTTTGGATTCGCTGGGTTGGAATGCCTGCTCCGCCTTCTCGTCCTTGGGCGTGCCTTCGAGATCGGCCTCGGTCAGGTCGTCGGGCCGGGTCATGCCGCCATCCTTGCGGATGCGCCAGAAATGCGCGGCGAGCAGCACGGTCAGGCCCACCGGCAACACGACGCAGTGGAGCCAGTAGAAGCGAATGAGCGCTTCTTCACCCACGCTGTTCGAGCCGAGGATGAGTTGCTTCTGCAACTGGCCGATGTTGAACACGTCGGTCAGGCCCAGCGCGTCGGTCAACTCGTTGGGCGAGGAGGCGATGTTCGCGCCAATGGTCGTGGCCCAATAGGCAAGCTGGTCCCACGGCAACAGGTAGCCGCTGTAGCTGAGCACGAGTGTGAGCACGAGCAACGCGAGGCCGATGAGCCAGTTGAACTCGCGGCCGCGCTTGTACGCGCCGGTGAAGAGGACCCGCGCCATGTGGAGCATGACCGCGGCCACCATGAGGTGGGCCGCCCAGCGGTGGATGTTTCGGATCAGCCGCCCGGCCGGCACGACGTAGTGGATGTCCTTGACGCTCGAGTACGCGCCCGCGGCCGAGGGCTTGTAGTAGACCATCAACAGGATGCCGGTGGCGGCCAAGGTGAGGAACAGGCTGATCGAGGCCAGGCCGAGCCCGAGCGTGAAGCTGGGCTTGAGGCTGTGGCGGTGCGTGCGCGTGCTGTGGATGTGCAAGAAGACGTTGGAGAACACCGACTGCGATCGCGCGCGGTCGGTGACCGGCGGCCCGTGTCTCACGACCGCGTTTTTTACGTTCAGCGGAAGCGCAATGAGGTTCTTGATTACCGCTGCGACACCAGAGCTTGACATGGTGGTGTTCCTATGACGAGTGACGCGGCCCGGATCAGACGTAGAACTTCGTGCCTTGCGGCACGTGGGCGCTGGTGTCGACGGATAGGCGGCCGTTGGGCAGTTGGTCGATCTTGAGCCAAGGCAGCGCCTTGGGCGCCGGGCCGCCGGTGACCTTGCCGACCGCGTCGAACTTCGATCCGTGGCAGGGGCAGGCGAAGCCCGTGTCCTCCCAGGCGACGATGCAGCCCAGATGGGTGCAGATGAGCGAGATCGCGTACAAGCCGTCGTCGTCGGAGAAGATGACGAATTTCATCTTTGGGAACGCGCGCACCGTGCCCGGCGGGAAGCGCCCCGCGGTGCCGATCTTGTACCGCGTCGAGCGCTCCGGCAACACGCTCGGCCGCACCAGCCTCAGCATGCACAGAAGGGCCGCGCCAAGCGCGCAGAAGAAGGCCGTCACTGACGCCATGCCAAGCACGTCGCGGCGAGAGACCGTTGGGGTCGGGGGAGCTTCCTCGCTCACAGCGCTACCTCCCTGAACTGGAAACGTTCCATCGTGATTGCGCCGACCGGACAGCGGTCCGCACAGCAGCCGCAACGGATGCAACGCGTCTCATCCTTGATGATGGCGCTCGATCCATCAGTGCGGTCGCCGACGTGGCGCTTCAGCAACTCGTCCGCGGCGTCGTTGTCCACGGCTTCAATAGGCACGAGCTTCAGGCACAGCTCCGGGCACACGTCGACGCAGCCGCCGCACAGAATGCATTTGGAGCCGTCGAAGATGGTGTTGACGCCGCAGTCGAGACAGCGTTTGGCCTCCGCGCAGGCGGCCTCATGGGGCAGCCCGTATTCGACGGGCACGCCCACCGAGGTGACACGCTCGGCCGGCGCGCGCGTGGGGATCGACTGCCGCGGGATGCCCTCGTACCCCGGCTCGCGTTGGAAAGGCTCAATCGCAAAATGCCGCGTCTCTACCTCGAACGGCAATTCTTGGCCGACGAGATACCGGTAGACCGACCGCGCCGCCTGCTTGCCGCTGGCGATGGCGTGGATCATGAGCTTAGGGCCGGTGGCCAAGTCGCCAGCCACGAACGTGCCCTCGCGGGTCGTCATCTGGGCATCGTCAATCGCGGGCAACCCGCGCTCGGTCATCTGGATGCCGTCGCGGTCAGGGTCGATGAACGACAGGTCGAATGCCTGGCCAATGGCTAGCAACACCGAATCGGCCTCGATCTCGGTCGTGCAGGACTTGTCGAAGACGGGGTTGAATCGCCCATCGGCGTCGAAGATGGACTTGACCGCCACAAACCGCACCCCGCGCACCTTGCCCTCGCCGTCGATGAGCACCTGGTCCGGGCCCATGCTGTTGTGCCGAATGACTCCCTCCTCTTCGCCCTCTCGGATTTCGATCTCGTCGGCCGGCATTTCCGTTTCCGACTCCAGGCAGCACAGATGCACCTCCCGCACGCCAGCCATGCGCGCCGCGGTGCGGGACACGTCGCCCTCTTCGTGGCGCAGCACGGTGCGGGACACGTCATACGCGACGTTGCCGCCGCCGATCACCACTACCTTCTGGCCCAGCTTGACACTGTCGCCAAGCGCCACGTCCCGCAGAAACTCGACTCCGCCGAACACTCCCTCCGCTCCGACGTTGGGAATGTTGAGTCCCCGGGACTTCTTGGCACCCACCGCGAGGATCAGCGCTGGGTGCCGCGCCTGGAGTTCCGACAGCGACACGTCCTTGCCCACGTGCGTGCCGGTGTGGATGGCGACGCCGAGTGACTCGATGAGCGCGACCTCGGCGCGTATGACGTCCCGAGGCAGACGGTACTCAGGAATGCCGAGGTAGAGCATGCCTGCCGGCACGCGCTCCATCTCGTAGACCACGGGGCAGAAGCCCATGAGCGCGAGGTCGTGCGCGGCCGCGAGCCCGGCCGGGCCGCTGCCGACAATGCCCACTTCCTGGCCGTTTCCCTTGGCCACACGGCCCTTGCTCATGAGCACCCCAAGCGCGCCCGCTTCGTTCAACCCCGCGCAGTCTCGTGAATGAATCGAGTCGCGCAATTGTGCGATCAGCGCTTGGTCGGCCTCCGATTGTCTTGCCCTATGTTCGGGCTCACAAGCCACGCGCTTGAGTGCGCGGATACTGATGGGCTCGTCAATGCTGCCCCGGCGGCAAGCCGCTTCGCACGGCGCACCGCAGACACGACCACAGATGGACGCAAGTGGGTTCGGACCCCGTGCGATCAGATACGCCTTTTCAAAGTCCCCGGCCGCAATCGCCTGAATGTAGCCCCGAGCGTCGGTGCCCACCGGACAGGCGAACTGGCAGTTGATCTGTGCCCGCCAGTAGTTGATGTCGGGGATGATGACGGGGTAGCGCATGAACCTCTGTCCGGAAGACCGAGCCCAAGTTGCCTGCTACCGGTGCGCCCTCGCCGCCGCTTGGTTACGGTAGGTCATGTCGCTGGCATTAGGCGCGCGTGCGGAGAAAGTTGGACCTTGTAGGTCCAGCAAAGATGGTGCCGCGGGTAGATCCAATGCGTTCGTTCCTGCGCCCTGCAAGCACCCGTTTCAACAAGTCAAACGTAAGTGCAGGGGTATTATGTCGTTACACGGCCAGTGACAACCCTTGAGACACCGTCATCCCTGGCCGGTTATGGATGCGTCGATCTGTTGCTATCGCCTTGTTCTGCACGCGTGTCCGCCAACTATCCATGTCCTGCGCCGGAAACCTGGCGACAGTGGGGCCAGGCATCTCCACATGCCTGCTGATGACCGCAACAAAACGAGCCGGCCCATCCCTCCAGGGAATCTCAACACCTCTTTGGCCTGGAGTTATTCAGATTTCGCAAGGAGGTCCGACACCCTTCGAGCAAGCGTATTGAAATCCACAGGCTTGTCAAGGAAATCATCGATTGGCAGACAATCTTCGTCGATGTCTTTTCGGCTGAAACCGATTGGGAATCGGTTATTGATGGCAGACAGGACCAGAACGGGTATGCCACTCAGCTTGCTGTATTCTTGCCGCATCTCCCTGGCCACCTTGAAGCCGGCGGAGCTGTCTTCTGGGAACATGACGTCAAGGATCACTAAGTCCGGCGGGCGCTCCTGCATGCAGGCGAGAGCACGGTCTGTCGTCTGTTCGACCTGCACCTCGTGGCCCATGGCCTTGAGGACCATGGTGGCCGCGGCCGAGAAGTCCTGGTCGTCATCCACAATCATTATATAAGCCATGACCGTTTACCTTCTGCGCACGGATCCGGTGAATCCGAAGTCATTAAACTATCCCCCTATGGCCGCGAGCGGTGCGGTTGGTCGCTGGGTGCGTCGGGTGGTCTTCTGGCTCATCGCCTCTGCCACCAACTGTGTGAGACGCTCTGGGGTTCGCTCGTTTTGCAGCCACGGTCTGAGGTCAATGCCATCGCCCCGCATGAGGCATCCAATCAGCTTGCCCGACGCCGTGAGGCGAAGGCGCCTGCAATGGGAGCAAAAGGGCAGACTCTCCGGCGCGATGATGCCGATCGTTCCGGACCGGCCTGCTTCGTCGCGGGCATGGTACAAGTCTGCTGTCGTTCCCGGTGCGTCGGGGATGGGCTCCATCGAGAACCGATGGCGCAGCCGATCCATGATCTCCGCTCGCGGCACATGCCATAGCCGATGGTTGTGCCGCGTCGGCCCCAGCCGCATCAGCTCTAAGAAGCGCGGCTGGAACCCGTGTTGCCAGGCGAACTCCACAAGGGCGGGAAGCTCGCCTTCATTATACCCGCGAATCACGACCGTGTTGAGCTTAATCGAGCGAAAACTCGCCTGCCGCGCCGCCTCCAGGCCGGCCAACGTTCGCCGAAGTTCTCCACCGCGAGTCAAGCGCTCGAAACAGCCCGGGAGGAGTGTATCCAGGCTGACGTTGAGGCGCAAAACCCCGGCTTCCCTCAACGCGCCGGCCCACGCAGCCAGTCGCTGCCCATTGGTCGTGAGCGCGAGTTCCACGCCCGTAGTGTGCAACTGCTGCACCAAGCCCAAGAGGCCGCGTCGCACCAAAGGCTCGCCCCCGGTAATACGAATTCGTTTGACCGGGCAGGCCAGGACAATGCTCTCGACAACAAGCGCAAGTTCCTCCAGATTCAGAATCTCCCCGGGCGCCGCACAGGGCACGCCTGCCTCAGGCATACAATAGCGGCAGCGCAGATTGCATCTGTCGCTCACAGAGACCCGAAGGGTGTCGATGCGCAGCAAGGCTCCCCCCTGTCAATGGCCAAAGAAGGTCGAACTAGTGGCATGTCACGACTGAAGTGTCGAAGGCGGCGCGGCCACGGGAGCGGCCCGCTTGTAGTGGCGACCGCCAGGCGCCCTCCACTCCAATGGCGAACCGTCACCCGAGCGGAAGGCCCTCACGGGCCTACTACAAGCGCGGCGACACCTTCGTGATGCGCACACAGGTATCGTAGAAGCTGGCGCTGCCGCCAATGGGGTCGGTGAGGCAGACGTTGCCGACCACCGTGTCTTCCAGCATGAGCGGGTTGGGCACGATGCCTCCGCCGCGCGTCGGGTCGCCTTTGACGACCTTGCCATCAACCGTGACGTCCCGGGAGCCGTAGGCCCAATGCCCGAAGTGCCAGGAGATACCGACCACACCGGGGCGCATGCCCTCGATGGCCATCACCGTCGTCTCCAGGCGTTTGACCTC
>JAJRTI010000580.1 GCA_024278415.1 Planctomycetota bacterium
TGCGCAAGGAACGCGCCGATCGCGGCTTCATGAATCGAATCTGGCGCGACGCGCGGGAAAAGCATCGGCACAGCACCAGAAACTGCCCACACTGCCACAAACCGATGTCGGCTGTAGACGTCCCGATCGGCCAGCATAGTGTCACCCTCGACGTCTGCACGCTATGCTCCTGCCTGTGGTTTGACCCGGGCGAATATGAAGACGTCCCCCGGCAACCCGCCCCCCAGCCCAAGGAGAAGCTCTCCACCGAGGCGCGCGAAGCGATCGCTCTTGCCGAGGTCAAGCGCATCGAGCAGCAGGCCGGCGAAGACGCGAGCGAGTTCGCCCCGGACCAAGCGTGGCAAGTCCTCCCGGCGGTCTTGGGGCTCCCGGTCGAGTGCAACGCGCCGGCCGTTCGCTGTACGCCGTGGGTGACTTGGGGTCTGTCCGCGGCGCTCGTTGCGGTGTTTGTGGCGACCCTATCCGATCTCAACGCGGCCGCGAACGCATGGGGCTTCATCCCTGAGCAATGGCTGCGCCACTATGGAGCCACGCTGATCACGCCTTTCTTCTTGCACGCGGACATCTGGCACCTGCTGTCGAACCTCTACTTCTTCCTGATCTTCGGCGACAACGTGGAGGACGACCTCGGCAAGCTGCGTTTTGCAGGGCTGCTCCTTGCGGCAGAACTCCTGGGCGCGGCCGCGCACGCCAGCCTCGATCCACGGACAATGCTGCCAAGCGTCGGCGCGAGCGCCGCCATTTCCGGCGTCATCGCGTACTACGCGGTGGCTTTCCCCCACGCACGCATCGGATTCATGTGGCGCTACTGGACCTTTTTCCGCTGGATCCGCATGCCGGCATGGACAGCGTTTGCTCTGTGGATGGGCCTCCAGTTCTTGCTGGCGTGGATGCAGACCGAGGGATCGACTCCTGTGTCCGGCCTCGCCCACTTGGGCGGCGCGGCCGCCGGCCTGGCCATCGCAATCACCTTGCGCCGCCAGAGGAGGGCTGCCGTCAGGGCATGACCGTCATTGGGCATCCGAACACGAAGGAGACCTCATACCGGCAGGACCGTCCGCCCGCGTCAGCCCTTCGGCAGCGCCTGCGCTCGACCGGGCAGGACGAGGCTGCCGATCATGCCGGCGATGACGTTCACGAGGAGCGAGGCGGGGCCGATCCATTGGAAGCTCACCGGGTCATAGCCCGTCTTGGGATCCAGCCCGAAAATCAGCCCGGAAAACGCGATGAGCGCAGCCGTGGCCACCCCGAAGAACCATCCAAACCACACCCCCGCGGGCGTTGCAAAGGGGACAAAGAGCGCGAAGATGAAGAGGGAAAAAATGGGCGTGACCAGCAGGTTGACCGTCTTCTGAGTCACGGCCGTGATGTTGCCCGGCACGTGGCCCATGAAGGAACTGCCGATCACGACGAACGCTCCAATGCCGAACGCGAGCAATCGGGCAAGCCGCACGCGACCCTTCTCCGTCTTGGGGTGCACGCCGAAGCGTTCGAGCAAATCCGTCGAGACCACCGCGGTGATCGAGTTCACGCCGGAGTCGATGCTCGACATGGCCGCGGCGAACATGGCCGCCACGACGAATCCCGACACGCCCGGCGGCAGGTGGTAGGCGATGAAGCGCGGGAAGATGTCGTCCGCGTTCTTCTTCAAGTCCCAGCCCGCCGGCAGCGCGTCCATGTGCGCCTGGAAGTAGCCGAGCAGCGCGAACCCCACGAGGGCCAACGTCAGCCCCACCAGCGCTCCGACGGCCAGTTGCGTGCCAAACGCGCGCCGCGCGGTCCGAGCGTCTCGCGTGGCCATGAACCGCTGCACCGACACCTGGTCGCCGCCCGCGGTGCACACGTACCAGATCAACACGCTCAGAATCGTCCCGACCACGGTGATGCGCGTGCCGGGATCCCAACTAAAGACCGGCTGCGTATCCCAAATGGGCTGCCAACGCGTGGGGAACCAGCCGAACCCGCCGAAGTCCACCGTGATCGTCAACACGACCAGCACCGCGCCGCCAAACAGCAGAAGCGTTTGCACCAGGTCCGTGATCACCACCGCCCTCAACCCGCCGATGGACGTGTAGATCACCGACACGAATCCCGTGGCCAACACGATCGCCGGAATCCATCGCTTGTCTACGTTCATCATCACGGTCATGGCTTTGGCCGCGAGGTACACCAGCAGCGACATCCACACCAGACGCAGGGCGAGAAACATGCCGACGCCCAACAACCGCACGCTGAGCCCTAACCGCGCCTCCAGCAGTTCGTACGCGCTCGTCACCCGCTGGCGCATGTACACCGGCAGCAGCACGTACCCCACGATCACAAAAATGAAAGGGAGGGCCAGCATGCTGGTCAGATACACCGGGCCTTTGCCCAGTGATTCGCCCGGCATGGACAGATAGGAAATGGTGCTCAACAGCGTGGCGAACAACGAGACCCCGATGAGCAACCAGTTCATGTCGCCGCTGCCCACGAAGTACTCCGACGTCGTGCGTTGCCGCTTGCTGAAATACCACCCTAGCCAAATCGTCGACGCCGCGTACAAGAGAATGATGACCCAATCGATCCAGGTCAGCCCTTGCGCCGCGCTCGCTCCGCCCCCGGCCGCCTCGCCGGCCTGCGCGGTGTTGACCGCCAACCAGAAGCTCGACAACAGTGGCAGGGCCCAAGCCGTTCGATTCGCCTTCACCATGGATTCCACCTCAAGAACGAAACGAGACATTCAGCAGAATTCAGCCAATATCGAGTTGACTCCAGCCGCGGCTTTCGAGGAGCATGAAGCGCAGAGTATAGTCGCCGAAATCGAGCATTGCAATTCGCCGGATTGAGCCGAGCCACATTGCCGATGGAGCCAAGGGTTCTGTATCATTGCGTCGCGTTTGAGGACATGCGGAGCGGATCCCGAGGCCTCGGGACCGTCCGTCGGAGCGCTAAGGCGTTCCGTTCCAACGGCCGTGGTTGCCGATTAGTGCCTTAGACTTTCGGAACCTCAACGAAAAACAAGAAGTTGCGTAGGCTCTCTGCACAGCGCGCCATCGGGACGAGGCGTTACGGGCGTTCGGTTTGCGGCGTACGGGCCGCGGCGAGGCGCTTTGGAGTGCGGCGGCTTGACGCCGCTTTTCCTGGGCAGCGCGCGCATGCCTACGAGAACGCAAATTCGCGCAA
>JAJRTI010000581.1 GCA_024278415.1 Planctomycetota bacterium
CAGGGTTGCGAGCTTCGCTCGCGAACCCTGGTCTGGTTTACGGAAGCCCGTTGGGCTTCCCAGAGGCCGAACCCGCCCGGACCGGCCAAAGGCTCAGCCACGTTTTCTGCGCATGGCTGTAGCACTTGGCTGAAATGTTACCAGCAGCGGAAGGCCTGCGCCGTCCGCAGATAGCGTACGAACGGCCCAGCATCGGAATGCGAAGGCAATCCGTTCCAACTCCACTCTCAAGTAACTCGCGGCGGTCGGCCTGCCCTCGTTGCGCTGGACGTGGCTGTCCAGCGTCGTTGCAGGGGGGGCGAAGCTGCCTGAAGATCTGAAGTGTTACACAAAAAGGAAAACCGCCATGAACCTGCTCGCAATCCAAGGAAGCCCCCGCAAGAATGGCAATACGGACATCGTGCTCGACCGCGTGTTGGCCCGGCTTCGAGACCGCCACGCGGCGCAAGTCGATAAGGTCTACGCCCATGACCTCGACATAGGCGGATGCAACGAGTGTTTCGCCTGCCAGAAAGTGCTCGACGCGCCGGCGTGCGCGGTCCAAGACGACATGCAAGGGCTCTACGACAAGATGCTTGCCGCAGACCTCATCGTGTTCGCATCGCCGGTGTTCTGCTGGGGCGTGACCGCTCAACTCAAGGCCATCTGGGACCGGCTGTATGCGACGTTAAAGTTCGAGCAAGACCCCTACACTTCGCTGCTGGCGGGCAAGGCCGCGGCCATGATCGTGACCGCGGGGGGCGACGTGGATGACGGCGCCACCGCGGCCGAGGAAGGCTTCACGAAGCTGTTCGAGTTTGCCCGCGGCAAGATCGCCGGCACGCTCCTCGCGCCGTCGCTCAAGCAGCCCGAGGACACGGCTTCGGACGCGAAGTTGCTCGCCGGGGCCGACGCGTTCGCAGACGACGTGGCCGCGGCCGTTGCGTGACCTTAGCCAGATGTCGGGCGCCCGCAGGCGTCCCTGTACGCCTCCTCCCAAACAACACCTCACCATTTCAGGCAAATCAGATGGCAACAGCCGTCCCTGGCCGCAGACGGAAGCTCCTCCGGCGCGGCTTCAAACTCACTATTCTGGGGCTGTCATTGGCCGCCCTTGTCTTTGGGCCTTCTGCTATTGAAAGCGCTATGTCCCATTATGTCCGCTTTCGCTTCAGAAGGCAGTTTGCGAAGAATGTCGCCCGAGTGGCAAGATTCATGAATGAGAGGAGGCAAGACACGGGTCTCAATCCGGTTCTCACTCGCACCCGGGCCAGCAAATACCCCACGATCCCGTATGAACTCATTCCCGGCATTGACGTTTGTAGCAAGTATGCCGAGGTTATCCAACTGAACAAAGACGGCTTCAGGACGAACACACTTGTTCGCGACTATCATCAGTTTGCTCCGCGCCACTATGAGACAGGGAGATTACCCAATGGCATCACCATTGCGCTTATTGGGGATTCCATCGCGTTTGGCGAGGGAGTGAGCAATGGCCAGAATTACGCGTCCCTGTTTGAAGGCAAACTTCGCAAGGGCCGCAGCATGGGGACGCGGGTCATCAATTCAGGGGTGCCGGGATACAATACCGCCGTCGAAGTCGAGGTGTTGAAATACAAACTGCTCAAGTACTCGCCCGATGTGATACTGGTGGGTTTCTGTGGGAACGATGCCGACCTTCCGCATTACACCAACTTCGACGCCCTCGAACTGCTGAAGAAACGGCGGCCTGGCGGCGTTCCTGAATGGTATTACCACATGAGAGGGTGGGCATCGGTTGAGGCCGCGTTTGGTCGGTTGCGCGATATTGCGAGATCGGCCGGGGTTCCTGTCGAGATTCTGCTTGATTGCACTTTTGTGCCGCCCAGCCTTCCGGATGATCCAGATGAGTACCTTGGGGATGCCAACAAGAGAGTGATTGCCTATTCAAAGGAGAATGGGTTTGGGACGATCGACCCCTTTCCAGGGCTGATCCGTGACCTGAAGCAGACGGGCCGAGAGCCTGAAGAGTATTGGGTGAATAGGCATTCCAGCCCTCCTGATGCGCATCCTAACCCGCGAAAGCACCAATTGATTGCTGCGGCCATCTATGCCGCGTTCGAAAGGAAAGGCTACATTGCCCCTGTGCCGGGGGAATAGGCTTTGGTTGCGAGAGGACGCTTGGGCCCCTTGGCGTCCGGCGCACTGATGACTCACAATGCGTTGCATGTTATCCGCTGCCGGAGGTAACATGTCGGCCGAGCGAAGACCCCTCTTTGCACTCGGCTGAAATGTCATTGCCGGAGAATCACGGCACGGACCTATGAGGACCTCTCATGGAACGGCGAACCCCGGTTGCAGTCCTAACCGCTATCTTGGCTGCCCTCTTGGCGTTGTCCGCAGACATCGCTTTGGGCGCGGAGCGAACGCCTCGCAAACCAGGCGCTCTGCAATTCGGTGGGAGCGGTGGCGGGATCAAGATTCGTCCCGGCGTGGACCCAGGAGCGCCTGTACTCGCGGCCAGGACCGACGAGGTCGTCATCACGGCGAACGAGGGCTACCTGGGATCATCGGGCTCGCTGAAGTTTGCCTACGACCGCAAGCGTCAAACGGAGCGGGCGCCCACGCACGCTCGATTTCGGTCCCATTTTCGGCATTTCTGCGAGGATGGCAGCTCCTGCGATTGGGGCGTCGTGTTCGCCGCCGCGGGCGAAGTCAGGGTGACGCCGATCATGAAGGTCGGCGCCCAGCAGGGCGGGCGGCGGTTGCTTGTTGTCTTCACGCCCATCGCGCCGGACAATCGCCGTGGCCCGTCTGTGTCCGCATCCCTGCAAACCACTCCGACCGGCGATGCGTTCGGCGCGCAGCCGAGTGTCGGGCTCACTGTCCCGGCGCCGGGCTTCTATGAGGTGAGCTTGAAGAGTTCGGCCGCGCAAGCGCCCGCGGATCGCGGCCGCGAGGTGGGGGACGTGAAGGCGTTGAAGCTCTCAGGCCCGGCCGTCGTGGGCGCTCGCTGCGTCACCATCCGCTCGCCGCGCACTGGCGCGGTGCACGGCCGCTTCAGTGCGCCGGGCAAGATTGTGCTCGCGGTGATCGAAACGCGTATCGCCACGCCGGATCAGCCGGGGCAGTATTTCCCCGTCACGACGCCGTTCGGGTATTTCGGCTCCACGTGGCGAAACGCGGAGCAGCGTTTCGGCGGCGCCAACTTCTCCATGTGGTCGGACCGTAAGGCGTCCAAGGCGGGGGACATCCCCAAGCTGTCGCGGCTCATCGCCTACCGGGCCGATTCGACCTACACGACCTTCGGGCACGAAGGCATCGGCGTCAAACCCATTGGACGAAACCCGTGGCTCGACATGAAGCCGACTCCGACTCAAGTGCTGGCGATGCGCAAAGAACCCGGCATCGCCTACGACACGTACACGGGCTATTTTCTGAACCTCGACACCGGCCAGTGGGAACTGTTCGCCTGTGGCCGGAAATACAACCGGCGCAAGAAGATCATTTACCTCAACGTTCGCGGATTCATGGAAGTGTTGTATCCCTCGCCGCACCGCCGTAGACAGGCCGACCGCCGCGGTTGGTACATGACGCAGGACGGCAAGTGGATCCAGATCACCAGCATGCGCCACGGCGCGTACAAGGCGAACAAGAACTGGTCTCATCGCGACTACGAGATCACGCCCGACGGATGGTTCGCCATGGCCACCGGCGGGTGGTATCCGAACGACATCGCGCGCGGCGCACTGGAACTGCCTCAGGAATTCCGCGTCGATCCTGAGCAGCGCCCCGCCTACTTGAAGGGCGACAAACTGCGGCAGATTCTGGAGCTGCCCATCGTCATCGAAGACCTTCCTCCCATTGACATTCTGCGGGACCGCGCCACGATCCGGTTCAACATCCGCAAGGGCGACCTCACCGGCAAGGCCATCGTCTATTACGGCCTGGAGGACAAAGCCACCTTTTGCCACGACATGAACGACCGACACTACGCGTTCGTGGCCAAGTGGAAATGGAAGCAGCACAAAACGGTCTCCGGCGCCCGGCTTGGCGAGAATCAGGTCACGCTCAGCAATCTGAAAAGCGGCGTTCAGTACTTCTACCGCATCCGCGTGTTCGGGAAGACTGCGCAGGTCTGGAACGACAAGACGGGCCGTTTCCGGACCGAGTAGATCAGTGGGAGCGTTCTGGCGGGTTGTCGGCCCGCGTGCCCTTGGGCCCAATCGCGTAGAGAAAACCATCGGTCCCCGCGATGCAAATCGTCTGATGAAGCCCGATTGCCGGAGAGCGGCCGACGGCCCCCTGTAGTGGGAAACGCCACAGTGGCGTCCCATCGGTGTTGATCGCGTGGAGCAGGTTGTCGCGCGAAACGATGTAAACCACCCCGTTGGCCCCGATAGCCGGCGACGACGAGACGCCCCCGCCGGTCGTGTACGACCATTTCTCGGTTCCATCAGGATTGATGGCGTAGACCTTGTTGTCGAAGGAGCCGACAAAGATCGTTCCATCGGCCCCTACCCCGGGCGAACAGTAGACGGGGCCATCGGTCGTGAAGGCCCATATCTTCGTCCCGTCCGGACGGGTGGCGTACAGAATATTGTCGACGGACCCGACAAAGAGGGCGCCATCATTCCCAATCGCGGGCGACGATTCGATCGCCGCGCTCGTCTCGAAGGACCATCTCGCTGTGCCATCGGAGTTGATGGCATGCAGCCGATGGTCGTTTGCGCCCACGTAAACCGTTCCATCGCGGCCAACAGCAGCAGAGGATCTCACTTCCCCCTGAATTGCGTAAGCCCATTTCGGGACGCCATCGGGTTTGATGGCGTGTACCTTGCCGTCGTCGGCGCCCAGGTAAATCGTGCCATCGGATCCGATTGTGGGAGAAGAGTGAACTGTGCTACCCAGAGCGAGCATCCACCGTTGCCGCCCCTCCGGGTCGATGGCGTACAGATCTCCTGCCACGTCGGGCGCGTAGACCACCCCATCGGCTCCGACTGCGGGACACGAACCAATGATTGCCGCGGCTGCGAATTTCCATTTCACGCGGCCGCCGGGACGCACCGCATACACGCACTTGTCGTGACCCACATAGATCGTCCCGTCGGCCCCAATCGCGGCTGAAGTGGGGGCCTCGTCTCCAAGGCGCAAAGCCCACTGTGGAGTCGCGGCGTGAGGCCCCCGATAGGGACTGAGACCCGTGTGCCGCGCGTTGCCGCGAAACATCGGCCAAGGCGCTGAGGTGACCTCCATCGTGTCTCCTATCGCTTGCGCCCAGCTACTTGGCGCCTTCGCGTTTCTGCAACACGTCGAGATAGCCATGCCCGCACAGATACGGGTCAGACAGTGGCAGCGAGTCGGTCCACGCGGCGGCTTCGTAGAGGATGACTTCCTTGATTTCGTCTTGATGCGAAAGCAGTTTGAGGATGATCGCTTCACGCTTCTTGCGCATCGCATCTTTGTTCTTGCCGCGCAGGGTTTCATGCGCCTCGTAGAAGAAGCTGCGCGGGCCGCGGAAGTTCGAGCCTCGGTTCTTGGCCAGGTCGCGGAAGCACTCACGCAAGTACAGGTCCAGCGGTCCCGGGTCAGGGGCGTAACGAATGCCGAGGAAGACCGGCTCGACCGAAAGCCCTGTCAGGTCGACCATCGCCATGCCCTCGCCGATGCCCGGAATGTGATTCAGCGAACTCCGGATGGCCTTGAGATACACGCGTCCGTAGACGCCGCCGCCGGGCTTCGGCATCTGATCCAGACCCCGCTGCACCGCGCGGATCACGCCTTCGCTAGGTGGGATCACTGCGCGGATACGAACGCCTGGAAACTCGCGCTCCAAGTCCACCAGCAACTTTCGCACACCGCTCGCCACCGCGCGGTTCCGCTCGTAACGCCACGCAAAGGGGCTGCTCGGCGACTGGCAGGGGCCGATCCACTCATTGTCTTGCCAATGCGTGATTTGCTCCACCGTTTTGGCTTTCGACGCGAGCGCCACGATGCGGGGGTTCGACGCCAGCGAAATCGGCGCAAACGCGAGATCGATCCCCAGATGGCGGTACGGAATGCGTTTGAGTCGGTAGTTCTCCATGGGCTCGATGCCGCCATCGCCGTAGAAGTCGTCGGCCATCGTCGCGGCCAACTGGCAGTGTGATCGTGTGTTGATGAAGATCTCGTCGAATGCGGGATGCGCCAGCATCGTCTTCAACTGCGCAATAGCCATGCGGCGAGCGCCGACGCGCTCGAAGTCCAGCATCTCCACGGACCAGTCGGCGCCCAGGTCGACCACGAAGCTCAGCCGGGCGAGGCGCTCCGGCGCAGGCTTCGCGCCCAAGCGGTCAATGCCGTTCGTGATCGCCTGAAACGTCGTGCGGTAGGAGCCGCCCGGCGTGATGCCGGCGATGCGCGTCAGCGCCGCGGCGGGGTCGGACGGGTCCAAGACTCGGTACACGTTGACTCTCCCCAACCGATTGCCGGCGCGTGATCTAACTACAATCGGATGACCCATGGCGGCCTGGATCATCTCGGCCGATTCGCTGCCGCGCGAGAGGATCAGGAACCGATACCCCTGCGGCACGCGCAGTTTGCTGATACGCACCACGTCGCCGCGGGCAGACACTTCGAAGCCGGACAACTCGACTTGGCGCGCCTCGGCTTGGTCCGCGATCTCACGGTATCGTCTCAGTGCGAAGTCGCCTTTCGCATGGCGCACCAGCACGAACGAATCCGCGGCGATCGGCGGGAACTGCGAGGCCACGATGCGTAAACCGCTGTCGCCGTGTGCAAGCCGATCCGCCATCTTCTTCGCGTTCCCGACGTGCGTGAATTCGATGCTCTCCGGCTCGGCCTCCGGCGCTCGGCCCATCTTCTTCAGGAGGGTGCGAAAGTTGGCGAAGCACATATCTTGCGGGCGGTAGTTCACGGCCGGCCACGCGGCCGGCAGGAATCCCCACAGCCAGCTCCCGTGCTCGTCGAACGCGGGGACTTCATAATACTTCGTCAGGGCCGGCTCGAACGGGCGAAAACTGGCCGTCAGCCGAATCCCGTGGTCCATCGCGCTGCGGCTGAGCATCGCGCCGAACTCCGGCATCATTCGCAGCCGCATCGTCATCCGCATCCACTTCCACGGTGGGAGCTTTCGGCCGGCCAGGCCACGCGTCAGTTCTTCGCTGTTGAGGATCGCGTGCGCCTGCTTCTGATAACGCGACCAGTCTTCCGCCGGCAGGCGGCGGGGATCGACCGAAAACGGAAATGGACTTTGCCACACGATCAGCCGATTGACGCCGTGGGCCTGCAGCCGGCGAAAATACTGATCGAAGCCGCTCTTCTCGATTTCTCGAAAACGCCCAGCCTGCGCATCCCAGAAGATATTGACGAGATCGTCCACCAGATCGGCGAGATACGAGATAGGCCGCGGTGGTGGAGCCGGGCGCACCTCAAGCCTTTGTGATTGCACGGGGTGGCCGGGGCGATGCAAGGCCACTTCGAGTTCAAACTGCGGCGGTGGGTTCTTGGGGGTTACAATGCGCGCGTCGATCGTGAGTTTGCTGCTATCGGAGATGGACACGGCCAGCCCAGAGAACTTGAGCGTCTTGCCGCTGGCGAGGACTTCACCTTTGCGCCGCGCGGTGAGCGTCACCGCGTCGCCTTGTTTCAGCGGACGACTGAAAATCGGCCAGGACCGAAGGCCAGCCTGCTCGTAGCAGAACGGCGCTTCCATATTCCGCTCCAGGAGTCTTGTTGCGATTTCTTGCGAACGCGCAGGCGATGCCCAACCCACAACGAACAGGAACGAACAGAGTGCGGCCATCGCGATGCGGCCACCCGTTGGAAATGTCCGCGGTTGAACTCGTGAGAGTTGGGGGCGAGACAACTCAGGATTTCGGGGGCTGGACAAATGATACCGGCCGCCGTGTGGTTTTCCATTCATCGCGCACTCACGGTGAAACCAAGAACGTCGCTTTTTGACATGCTTTGATCCGCTCATCTTAGGCCGTCCAAGCCAGTCCCGTCAACGGCGCTCGTGGCGTGAGCAGGCGCGCGCCTGTAGGGCGCACGCCATTGCGCCGTCCGGCGGACGCCATACAGGCGAGGCGCATGGGGAAGCTCCTGCTCGCCTGGCCTTGACGCGCTCTGGGAGGGACGCGTACCATGGGACCTCCGCCCAGACGCGAAGGGACACGCGCGGGTCGCGGAAGTGCTTTGCAAGTGATCGCCTGTCTCGCCGGCGTGCTTCCCCGGAGTCTCGTGAGGAGTTGACCATGGCAGCGCATGTGACGACCGCAGCGGCAGCAGGCCTGGTGTGCCTGTGTATCGTCGCCGCACCCAGCGCACTGGCCCAAGGGGAAGCCGGTGCCTGGCCCCCGGCCACGGTGGGCCAGGCGCGCTTCCAGGTCCGGCGGGACGGCGGGCTGGTGCTCAAGCAGGGCGCACGAACGCTCATCTCGAACACCCGCCTCGTCATCGCCGCGCC
>JAJRTI010000582.1 GCA_024278415.1 Planctomycetota bacterium
GAGGGCGCCCTGACGGTCGCCACTACAAGCGGAGCGCTCCCGCGCTCGCATCTCGGCGGCGCCGCGTTCGACACCTCCGCCATGCATGATGTTAAGCGCGAGGCCTCGGCCTATTGGGGTTTTGCAAGTCGCTCTACTATAAACCACGTCGCCTAGCGCCGCACACATCGACAACATGTTGTCGTTCGAAAACCGGTAAGGGCCTAACGTCCATACTCGACCATCGTGATTTCCAACGGTTGCATGGTCATCCGCACGGTTGCTCCGCCAAGTGTGACCCGCGTGCGGCGTGCATTTCGATAGAGGTTGACGGCGAGGTTGGGCTTCGGCAATCTCACGTCGAACGTCTGCTCTTGTTCCGATATGTTCACGAATATCATCGCGGTCGAGCCGCTCGGTGCGCGCCAGGTTTCGGCGAGCACCACGGGCGATTCGAACGTGGCTGACGCCGGAGGCTTCGCCCACCAGCGCCAATACTTGACGGACATGCTCGGCACGTCGATTCTCGGCGGATGGAGCATGCGCCCGCGGACGACGTAATCGTACGCATACGTGTTCGCCGCGGCCACCGCGCGCTTGAGGAAGCCCAGCAACGTTTGATTCAGCTTGGCGGATTCCAGCGGCTGTCGGTTGCCTCCAATCCGCACGGTCGGTATGCGGCCCCACAAGAGATTCAGCGCGACCCCACGGGTGAAGTAAGCGCTCGTCTCTTTCCACGCGGTAAGGTAAGGGCCGACCGCGCCGTATGGGGGCAAGTACTCGTGATACACGTACGTAAACAGCGGAATCTTCATCGCCTTGAACGCGTCGTGGTGCCATCGGGGCATCATGTGCATACGAGACATGTAAGAGTCGGTCAGCGGAATGAACAACTCACACGTTCCTTCCGTCGGCATCGCAAAATCGCGGTCGATCTTCACCGCCTCTGTACGACACGCGCGGAGGATGTCGGCGAACCTGCGATAGAACCACTTGCCGTAGCCGAGCGGATGGCCATGTGCAGGGTTGTAACAGGGATACGCCTGGCAGCATGGGAAGCCGTCGATTTGGACCAAGGGCACGCCAAGCTTCACGCACTGCACAAGCTTCTCCACGACGCAACGCTTCCAGAAGTCGGTAGCTGGGCACATCTTTGCCATGTTGAGGCTGCCGAACAGGAACAATCCCTGCGGCTTGCCCTTTTCGTCGAGCGCGGCGAACGGCCTCCCTAGTTTCTCAAAAGCCGCTCTGTCGTCGTACCCACAGTTCCGCTGCTCCAAGATCCAATGCGGCCCGCTGATGAAGACGAACGCGCGGCTGCCCAGCGCGCGGACCTTCTCCATGTTGCTCTTGAAATACTCCGCGCCGCCATCTGGAGCAAATGGGTCGGGGCGCGGATAGCCCAATTGCGCGCGGTTCTTCTCCCAGCCGTGGAAGAACATGACCATGTCGCGGCCGAAGACATTCATGTAGTCTTTCGTGATCTGTGGGAGCAGATCGAGCGGGCGCTTCCGGTTGACGGCCCCAAGCGCGTCCGCGTACACAATGGGCGGCCATTTCTTGAGCCACTTCGGCACGTCGGCGCGGTCGTGCCATTTCGTCTTGCACCACGGCTGTTTCCACGCCCACTCCCGATAGAGGTCGCCCGCGACGCGCCAGTCGCCTTTGAACCCACCCAAGATGGTGTCGTACCCCGCGTCGAAATCGTTGCCTCTCGATTCGGGAACAAGATGGTCGATGGAGAATCGGAAGGTCTCCCTTCTTTTCTTGAATCGGAACCGCTTGACGTTGCCTTCGGAGTCGTAGGTGGCGAAGTAGAGGGAACTTTGCGCATCGCCAAAAGTCATCATTTGCAGCGATGCCCCGCCGGGGTACCGCGCACCGTTGCGCAGGTCGAAGCCCTGCCCAATGTTGAAATGCTTCCCGGGGGCCGGAAACCGCTCGGCCTCATCCGACTGAGGCCAGATGAGGAAATCGTCCTCAATGCTGCGGCCGAGCGCGAGCGGCGTCACAACAATCGGGTACGTCACCGACCGAAGCGCGAGGTCCGTTTCGTTCGTGACGCGAACCCGCCACCGTGCGAGCGGGCTGCCCCGTGTCACACGGATGCGACATTCGACATTCACGGGCAGGCCTTTGTGCGTCCGGCTCTTTACGACGAGGGTCACGACGCCCGGCCGGCGCTCGACGGACACCACCGATTCGGCCGCGTCTTTGCCCGTGAGCAGATCCGCGCCGCCGTCTTTCTTCACGAGCTGAATTTCGTACAGCACACCGGGCTCCTGGACGAAATTCCGACCGCGGTAATCGAACGAAACCAGCGACCGTCCGTCTTGCGCAATTGAAAGCCCAACAATGCCATTGTCGACGTGGACGGCCCCGCCCCGTCGCTTCACGGAAATCTCCGCTGCCGCGGCAGCGAGCATGGACGTGAGCGCCAAGACAACAGCGATTAGTGCCTTAGACTTTCGGAACCTCGACGAAAAACAAGAAGTTGCGTAGGCTCTCTGCACAGCGCGCCATCGGGCCGAGGCGTTACGGGCGTTCGGTTTGCGGCGTACGGGCCGCGGCGAGGCGCTTTGGAGTGCGGCGGCTTGACGCCGCTTTTCCTGGGCAGCGCGCGCATGCCCACGAGAACGCAAATTCGCGCAAGCCGCGCGCATGCAGCAAAAGCGCCGTCGCCGCCCGCCTTGCGGCGGGCTCTGCCGGCGCACTCCAAAAAGGCGCGCCGCGCGTGCCGTTGCGGTTGCGGGTGAAGCCCGCTTTGTTCTGTAATGTGCGACTCGCATCAGATGTGTCCTCTCTATAGGTTCAGTCTAGTCGCGCCATCGAACCGGTGGCTGCCCAACAAACGCGGCTAGCGGGTTATCGTTGCCGATGCCTTTGCGGCCAATCCTTCGAAGGTTGCAGTTATAATCGCTTGGCCTGCGCGCAGGCCTTTCACCTGGGGCGACGGCGGGCGCAAACGGTTCATCGCTCCTTCCTGCTCAACCGAGGCGACCGCGGAGGTCGATGATGCGAACGAGGCCCAATACGTGACGTCGACTTGCGTGCCGTCGGAATAGAACAGGATCGCCCTGAGCGGCTTTCTGTCGTTGATGCGCACTCGCAGATTCGCGGGCTCCACCGCGAGCCGCTTCAGCGTTACCAAGCGAGAGTTCGCATCCTTGCCGGTGAACTTCTTGTATGCACGGAATTGCCGCGCCAAGAAAGACTTTCCGAAGCGCGGATCCCCCCACCAGACGAGTTGCCTGTCAGGCGGCTGGTAGTAGAGGTTGTTGTCGATGACCAGCTTGTCCAGCCCGTTCCACTGGTTGGCTTGCACAATCACCGCGGCGCTTTGGGCATAGTGAAACACGTTATTCCGCACGTAGAAGTTGTAGGTTTGGGCGCGGTTGCGCGCAAAACTCAAGTGCCGCCCTCTCTTGTACGGCTGTCCATCGCTCCAGCCGCGGCCCGCGTTGAAGCAGACGTTGTCCTCGAAGTAGATGTCGTGTGTGACGGAGGTTTCAGGTCGGTTCCAATACTCGAACGAGTACTCACAGTTCCAGATGACGTTGTTGCGGTAGATGATGTTGTATTGCTGGTTCTTGGAGCCGCCTTGGTTGGTCAGCCCCGCGTCGTAGATGTCCCAGATGCGGCAGTTCTCCACGAGGTTGTCGTGGGCCCCTCCCCAGAACTCGATGCCGTTGCCGTAGCGGACGTGATACCAGCCGTTCTTGTTCCGCCTGGAGAACTGGCGGCCGCCACCGATAAAGCACAGGTCGCAGTTGCGGACGGTGATGTGGTGCGTGCCGCCGCCGCCAATGCCATGAGCTGCGCCGTACGCCAGATGCAAGCCGTCGTAGATGACGTGGTGCCGGCCGCCCTCGTTGATGATATGCCGTTTCAGCGCGCACTCGATGTCCTCGTACATCTCCGCGGGATTGCGCGCGGAATACATCTTGACCACGTTGATCTTACGGTCGAAGACAAACTTGTCTTGCTTGTCCAGATCGGTGTCTTCCCAGACCTTGAACCCGCAGGTCTCGCCGTTGTTGAAGATGAGGCTGCCCACGTCCACGGGGAATGGGCCCGTTTGCCAGATGCGCGGCCCGACTTGCTTCCAATCGCCGGGCTCGTTCTTCTCGACCGAGCCCAAGAGCAAAGGCTTCGGGCCCGCGCCGTATGACGTGTAGGTGATAGGTTCTTTCTCGCTTCCGCTTTGGGGCATCAACGGCCCGCGCCACGTCCCTCCCTTTTCAAAGCGTATGACGTCGCCCGGCGCGAACTTGAATTGGTTCACCTTCGTAAGGGTTCGCCAAGCTTGCGCGGGCGTCGTGCCAGAGTTGTTGTCGGCGCCCGAATGGCTCACGTAGTATTCGGCGGCAAATAGGGGCGCGGCGCACGTCATGAGGAGAATCTGAACGGCCAGTACATCGCTTGCCACGTCAAACAGCTTCATTTCGTCCTCCTGCGCAAAGTGTTCCCTCCGACGCGCTCGGCCACATCGGATAGAGGGCTCTTGATACCGAACCATTCCACGGCCTGGACGCGATAGTCAGCCTCGCTGGGCGCGTTCGGGTCCACGTATCCTCTCTCCGCCGGCCAATACCACACGAAGGAACGGCGGTCATGCTCCGACGGAACCGTGCCGGCCACGCCGCGCTGCACGTCGAGAAACCGGGTTGCGTCTTTCGCACCGTAACGGACCACCTCGCTGCGGTCGACTGTACGGGTGGGTTGCAGCTCCAGCATGCCCGACTCCGGAAACCCAGCCGTCGAGGCCACCTCGATAACCGTCGCGTCGCCGGTCAGATGACTCGCGCCCGCCAGCCAGGTCGAGCATTGCGCGACCGTGTCGTGCAAGACGAAGCCGCCCGACGCATCGCGGCGGAAAATGCGATATTCCTTGATTTCGCGATGACGCAAGCCGGGGCACCAGCTCAACACAACGTCGCGGCCGTCGCGTCGGGCAATCAGCCTTGCGACCGGCGCCGGCGACTGAAAAACCGTGACGAAAACGTCCACGTGATTCTTGAACGGATCGTCTGATGCCGCGGTGCCGCACCATGCGATCTTTGTTGCATCGGGACTCCAGTGCACGCTGACGTGGTGATACGGCTCGCCCAGGTCGGCCGGCACGCGTTTCCGTCGCTTCGGGTTGCCAATAGGAATCGGGTACATGCCGTGTTCGACAAGGAGGATCGGCTTGGATCTGCCGTCCAGGGGCAGCACACAGACCCAATTGAGGAGCTTCGGCCACAGCATGTCTGCCGCCAGCAGCGTCCCATCGGGCGACACGTTGGGATGGCTGTTGATGCCATTCCATGGAGTATTGAGATCGCGGCGCAGGCCGGTCTGGACATCATAACTGCCCCAAGCCGTGGCGCCCTTGTTGCCGTCGAGATCATACCCGCCGTCATCGCAAAGATAGTGAAACTGATCCGGGTGCGCCATGGCATGCCCGCCGAAGCTGAACACGCGATCGTAGTTCGGACCGTTTGGGTTCAGCCCCAAATCAAGCACGTGGATATGCCCCCTCTTGGGTCTTCCTGCAATCAGGGGGCAACTGGTGTCCCTGTGCCCCCAAACGACGTAGCGATTGCCTACAAGGAACACCTTAACGTTTCGGCTCTTTGGAACGATCCGTCGGCGCACACGAATGCCGGTTTCGTCGGACACGCCATCCGCGGGAGCCGCCGCGCGATTCCTCACCGCGACCGTCGCGATCTTTTCAATATAGCGATGGCCGCCATCGGAGCTTGGGACGAATCCGTATGAGAAGGCCAGTTGTTCGCCGTCTGCGCTCAGCCCCCAGACGCCGTTCCAGCCTGCCGCCGGGATGTTGAGCCCGGTAATCTGGCGCTCGCGCACCCGGGGAAGCTGGGAGATGTCCGTCTCGTAGATATCCCATGACCTCAGTTGGCCGGCATTCTTGAGGAAGGAATAGATGCGCGTGCCGGAAAGGTCCCAAAGGTTGTTGCGTCCGGGCGCGCGATTGTTCAGGCAGATGAGACGGCGCGCATTGCCAAAGTCCACGAGATAGAGACCTGTGAGCACCTCCTTCTCGCGCTTGCTCGTGAAAACCAAATACCGCCCGTTGGGGCTGAAGGGCGTCGAGACTCGGTGATAGTTGGTGTTGTTAATGTACCGGTTGCGAGCATCAGTCAGCCGCCAGGTCTCGCCTCGTTCGCCTTGCACAGAAGGGTCGGGGTCGTGCCAGAGTGTGGCCTCTGAGGGCAGAGTCTTGGCCGCGCGCGCGGCCGAGATCGCCAGCAGGCCGCTCCGCGTGAGCATGATAATCAACACCATTCCGGCGATTCGATTGAGTTGCACTTCACCCCGGCACCACTCGGCTCCGTATGCCAAATAGCGCAGTGGCCGCTTCACGAAGGACGTCACGAGACGGCAAAGGGCCACGGCGAATCTGGGAGAAGTCTTCTCGCTGTTCACGTCACAGTCCCTTCGAGGCGGCAAGCGCCTTCGCGATCGCGGCGATCCGTTCGGCCTTGGCCGCGAGATAAATGGGTTCGCTTCCAATGTCACGCACCGCGTCGAGCCGGTTGCCCATCATGCCGTATGCGGACACCTCGCGCACCAGGCGCCGAACGGATGGGCTCAACGCGGCCGGGGTCTTGTCCGTCCACACGACGAGCACCGCGTCGTCGGGCCGCTTGAAACGGTAGGCAAACACGGGCCCGGTCTCGTTCACCGGGACGCCGGCGCTCGTGCCGGGATGCAGCAGCCACGCCATCGCGTTGGCCGCGACGAAGAACTTGAACGGCCTCGCCCCGTAGTCGAACAGCATGTCGAAGGGCACGGCGTGCCTGCGGTTCATCCCGATCGGCCACGTGCGCTGGTGGAAGAAGACCTTGCTCACGCCGTGGCTGAACAGAATGGTGAGGTACTTCATGTTGTACGCGGCCGCGGTGCGCTCGTCGCCGTTGGCGAGGTAGTGGTTGAAGCTGGCGTACTCGTAGGCTGGATTGTCGTTCGAGTATTTGCCGTACTCGGTGACCCAAATGTCGGTTTTCACGTTGTGGCGTTTCAGGAAACCTTCGATTCGTCTGGTCTGTGAGATGAACCGTCTCGTGCGGTTGAACACAGGGTACGTGTGCTCGCTCAGCACGTCCGCGAGTCGGGCCGCTTCGGTGTTGGCCTGCTCGTGGCTTCCGAAATAGACCAGGCCGCAGCGCGCGACCTCTTGATTCGCGCCCGCTTGGGCGGCTTCCTCCTTGACGATGCGGAGGAAGTCGTTGTACTTCTCCTCGACCTTCCATTTCACAGTCTTGCCGCGATAAGGCTCGTTGAGCACCTCCCACACCCGCGCCCTATCGTGATAACGCTGGATGCACTCACGCACGTATCGCCGGTAGTCGTCCATACTCTTGGGCAGATACCACAGATCCGCAAACGCGTCGCCCAATCGTTTGCCCCGCGCCTGCGCGGGGCCGGAACTCGCCCAGCCTGACGAGGGGTCGGGGAGAATGGCCAGCACGCGCAGATCGAACCGCCGCGCGCGGTCGAAGAGTATCTTCGCCCCGCTGAAATCCCATCGGCCTTTCTGCGGCTCCACGCTGTCCCACTTCAGCGACCAGTCGCGCACCCAGTACACACCGGCGTCCTGCGCGAGTCCCTGCATGAGGTCTGAGTAATACGGATGGTTCGTGCCGAAACGCGCGTCCCTGTTGCCGTAGGTCTTCGCATATGGATAGATGACGACGAAGCGCGTTTGGGAGCTGCGCTTGAATCGCCTGCCTTTCACCGAGGCCAACAGTTGGTAGTGGCCGTTGTCCGTCACGGGCAGCTCGAGGCGATCGGGCGCGGACTTCTTCGTCAGGCTGAAGGTCTTCTGGTAGACCGTCTGGCCGCGATAGTCGACTACCTTCACTGCCACACTGCCCCTGGCCCCGCGGCCGCCGAAGGAAGCGCTTACGTCGAAGACGACAGGCTCGCCCGCGTAATAGATGCCGCCCGGCCTCTTCGGGTAGAACGCGGCCTCGACGGGATACTTCGTTGTGTACGTGGTTGCGCGAGTCCCCTTCTCAAGCTGAACCGCGTCCACCCACAACGTCGCGGGCGAATCCGTCGTGCTCGATGCGATCTGGGCGAACCCGAAGATGTCCTTGGCTGTGAACGTGAGCGTGTAGCGCCGCCACTGGCCCGTGACCTTGGCCGCCTGAATGCTCCGAGCGCCGGTCATGAAGTAGACGCCGAGTTCCGCCTTCAGGTCGTTTCCGTCCGAGCGAAGATACGCCGAAAGGGTGTACTTCGCGCCCTTCTTCAATCTCATCCAACCCTCCGTTGCGAACTTGACCGCCGGAGAAACGATCCTGCGCGGCTTGGGGTAATCCGAGTACCCCGCGGGGAGGTCGCTGCGCCGGAGAGCGATTCTCGCGGACGCGCGGCCATGGTACGCTTGCGCGTCATCGATCTTGACGATGTTGTGGTCGAACCCCTCCGTGCCCCAGCCGTTGGCGCCCACCTCGAAGCTGCTGTTCCAGATGATGTTCTTCTGCTTGTCCAGCTTTCTCTCACGCTCCATCTTTCGCCTGACGCGATTCAGCTCGAACGCGCTTTTCGTGGTTTCGGCCACGCGAATGTCGGCCAGATACAAGGAGCCCACCTCGTTGAAGTAGATCTCGAAGCGCGCATTGCGGCAGTCCGACTGCGGCGTCACCACGAGTTCCACCTTGGACCACTCCTCAGAGACGGGCACGGCCGTCCTGAGGACTGTTCCCCACGGTTGCAACCGCATGATGGCCACCATGACTTGAGCGGCCTCCATCCCTTCCTTTCTCGCCCAGAACGAAATGTAAAGGTTCTGGCTTCTCTTCGTACTCACCGTTCTGTCTTGCATGAAGATGGCCCAGCCGGTCTGGGTATCGTCTGGGAAGTCGGTGCATTCGATCTTCACGGCCCACTTGCCCTTTGGCCCCTTCACGGTCGCCCAGCGGCCCTTGACACCGTTGCCCCCAAACGCCGGCCGCCACTGTTTGGGCTTGCCGTTCCCATCCAGATCCGAGAAGCTGCCGTTGCGGACAAGGTTTTTCCCGCCCGCGATGGCCGACATGCTCGGCAAGGCAATGAGCAGCACTGTGGCACATTTGAAAAGGCATGTGTTTCTCATTCTCGCGACTCCTGATCATGAGGCCTGACCCAGATTGGGCTCGACCACGCCATGTTGCCGTCTTCCTGCGTCACACGCAGATAGTAGAAATGGCACGACCCCGCCGGCGGCAGATCGGCATCTGTGTGGTCGAGCGTCTCTATTTCGTTTGCGCCACGGTGGGCGCAGAGCACTTGGTTGTTCTTGATGATCTCGACCCATGCGATTCGGTCCGTCCCTGCGACGCGCGCCTCGAGTTGGATAGGGACATCGGTTCGGTATTCGTCTCCCATGTGGTGGCCATCGGCCGTGAACTCGAGGAGCATGCGCTCGCCCGTCGTCGCATAGCAGCGTCTGGCCCAGAGCGCGTCGAAGATATCCTCTCGGGTGAGCGCTGGGGCGAGCACCGCCATCAGGCCGCTCTTGAAGTTGAGGTTTCTGGCCAGGCTGCCGGGGTAGCAGCGGCCCGGGCCGCTGTCGTGGCAGTCTGAACCCGCGATGAATCCAAGGCGATATCCACGTCCCACGCCCGCCTGCGCGCCGCCGCGAGGATCGTCTGGCTTATCCCATAGTGAATTGCCGGAAAACTCCGTCCGCCCCCATGTCGAGTAGATCTCCACGAGGCGCTCGCGCCGGTCATGGTAGTCCCAATCCGTACCCACAAGCGTGTGGTGCGGAATAATCAGCGCGCCGGGATCCTCAATCAACTCGTAGAACTCACTTGGCGGCATGGTGTAGTGTGAATGTTGGTAATCGAGCTTCTCCAGCGCAGGCGTAGCGTCGCCTGTGCGATAGTACACGTTCCGATGCCCAAAATTGTTGGACGTCCATTCGAAACCGCGAAGGGTGACGAATCCGCCGGGCTTGTAGAAGTCGTTTGCGGCTTGTTGAGACGTTTCCCATTTCACCGGATCGAACACGGTCTCATGATCTCCGGATGCCGCGATGTCCAGCAGAGCCACGTCACGCGCGTAGGCATACATCTCGCGCACCGGGAGTTCACCGTCAGACAGCGTGCTGTGGCCGTGGATGTCGCCCCAGAACATGCGATACTCTGGCTCGCCGCTCACACACTGAATCGGGTTCGAACGCGCGGCGAATTCCTCGAGATTGATCCTGTCGCTCACTCGCTCTCGCGACCCGTAAATGGGCCCGATATCGCACACGGTCGTGCCAATGGGCCGCGCGTCCGGACTATCGAGGCCCAGCGATAGTGGGCGAGTCTGCGCAGCGCTGGCCAGTCCGCTTCGCTTGTCGCATGCTACGAGCGCGGTCTTGAGCCCGCCGGCCGTGAACTTCGCTTCCAACGTTGCGCGATTCCCATCATGGCTCTTGAACTCGTGAGGTTCGGGCAACACCGCGCCGTTGTCGGCCGAACTGAATGCGACTTTGCCAACGAAGGCCCGGCTGGGGTCGTTTCGATACGGGTCGTGCAAGCGGAGCTGGAGTGGAAACGACTCCCCGGCTTGGATGATGGACGGGGCGATTACTTCGAGTTGGGCCGGTTTGCCTGCGCGAACTTCAATGCTGGGAGAATCCGGAAGGCCTCGCAGTTGGCCCGTACCTTCGGCGTCCACCAGCACCTGAAACCGAACCGACTTGCCCGCGTAATTCTGGCAACGCACGGGCGGGCTCTCGCGCTCGCGCACCCCATACGTGAAGATGATCTTGTCGCCGGGAGCGAGGTCCGCGCCTGCCACCGTGATGTCAATCCACGAGTTGAGCACCCCCCGATGCCACACGCGAGGGGTGAGCGTACTGTTGGCGTTCGCGGACAGGAGTTCCACGTCGCTGTTGATCACCTGGAGATATCGATGCACCGATATCTCGGCCATGACCGCCGGCGTCCAGCACCCGTTCGGGAAGCGAATCTGGATGCCTCCCCCGGCAGCGATGCCGGCCGGTCCAACGATGTAAGTTATCTTCAACAATGGACTGCTGCCAACTTCGACCACCTGGGGTGAAATGCTCACCTTGCCAAGTTCTTGTTTCTCAGACATGTTGACCTCATTCTCTCTTGATTGAATTCGCCCGACTAAGCCCCACACACCGAGGGGGGAGTTTGGACAACGCACTTGCTCACATACTGCCCGCGGGTGGCCTCTCGTCCGGAATCCAAGATCACAAAGCCGAAGGGCGGAACGCGCGTGTCGCCGGCGTTGAATTCTGCGGGGCCAAAGTTGACGGCAATCTCGACATTCTCTCCAAATTGGGAGCGCTGAACGAGTTGATCTGGAGTGAGCACTTCATGGTGCGTCAATTCCTCCATAGCCACCTTGCGGGCGAACTTGCCTACGACCTGGCCGGCCTCCGTTATCCTGTGGCGCCATTGGTCATACTCGGAGTAAGCGATCGTGAAGTTAGGGCTCCTGCCGTGAAGCATATCTTGCAAGGAACGGCGAATGTAGTCACCGCGACTCGATTTGGCGTAGTCATCTTCCGCGTGGCGATAGGTGGCCAGAGAATCGTGGTAAACCAGGTTGAAAAGTGGGACGTCGAAGTATCGCAGCGCGAGAGGCATAGTGGCGTGATTGGCGGCGCCCATGCTGTAATCGCAGAGTTCCGCAGCCCAGCCCCTCGCGGCCTCCGAACAGACCGGCACGTTCAGCGACTTGATGTAGGCGAGCGTCTTGAATCTCTCGGCCGCGTCCTGCTTTCGCGATTGAGGGTGCAACTCGTGCCAACACTCCTCAAAGGCCTCTACTGTGATGCAATCCACGTAGGCCGCGTTGGCGTCGAGCCGTTGCGTGAGTGGCCCGATGTATCGCTGTGCTCGTTCCTTGAACGCCGAAGAACATATCATGCCCCAACGGTGGGACTGCATAACGGAGCCGCCCGGCCCGTAGCGCATCAGTTCGGGCTCCCAGGAAGGAGTGCCTTCCAGAGCCGCTTGGTACACGGCATAGAGAGCGACCAAGAAACCCTTCTCCTTCGCGACTGCAATCGCCCGTTTCAGTTCCTCGTCGGTACCCCTCGCGGGGTCCGGTGAAGCATGTTGGGGCGGCTCATCTGCGTGATGATCCATCAGGACCACGATGGCCCTGCCGATTGACAGGTTATCGCTCAGGTCAACAATCAGCTTCTCCAATTCTCTCCAAGTGAACATAAACTCCGGGTGTCGGGCGTAATGGGGGTAGGCGCCGTAGAGCCAGAGCGAGGTAGCCCCGAGAAGCCTCTCCACCTGTGGACAGTCGGCAATCCGTTCAGGCAAGAGTTTGAGCTTGCCTTGTGACTGTACATAGGATCTGTAAGTCTTGGCCATGCCAACGTAATCAGCGTCGCGCAGGAATGTGTATCGCAATTCCCTCGGATAGCCAAGCTTGCCCCGCGTGGCGAGCCAGACAGGTGACAGCGAGGCTATCCGAGGGTAGGGCGACTCCCTTCCCTCGCCGGAGAATTGGCCTTGCCGGTTGTAATTCGCAAGCAACGCCACCTGGCAATCCTCCGGATCGATGATGATGGCGACGAAACCGCTTTGCCCCTTCGCCGCCCCGAACCAGGGCATTGAAAGGCCGTGCCACCCGCCCGTGGCCGGCAGCCGCATCTCGGCCTGACAGCTGTGGAACGCATCGTCGAGCTGCCAAAAGTCCGGCCCGTGTACCCGCGGCAGGATCGAAGGAATGAGCGCTCCTTGCCAGCACGGCACCGCGAGATACCCGTCGTCCTTCATCGTTTCGAGCGGAAACTGCCGAAGCGGGTAGTGCAACTCCACGAACGACCGGTCGCTGGCGCCGGTCGCGACCTCCATGACCTTCACAGTGATTTGAGCCGCTGTCGGATCGAGGAGCAACGCGGCCTCTACCCGGCTGCCGCGCAACACTTCTCCGGCCGTTGAGACCAAATCCTCAAATGTTATTCGCAAGCCGGAACCGAGCGGATTATCAATCTTAGCGGCGGCGACCCTGCGCGCTTGTGACAGGTCACACACAACCCGTTTCCCGGATACCGAAAACACAGCTTGGCCGGCGCTATTGACCCACGGGTCGGACCCCCACTCCGTCCCGGTGGTCTTTTCAACGCCCCTGAAGCAGCCCGTCTTGTCGTCAACAAGGAGTAGAAGCCCTTCATTCTCAATTCTCATCTTGAACCTCTTCTGAGAAGTCGGCGAAGCTTCACCTGAAACCATCGAGATGGAGCGGAAGGCCTGCGCATTCCGAACTGCCGATTCAGCAGCGAGCTAAGGCGCCACCGTTACTAGTGCCGTTGCGGTTATTGCGCCAAAGGTGACGGCTATTCGTGTCCTTCCTGGCCCCAAGCCTTTGACGACTCCCTCTGAATCCACAGAGGCAACCGCGCCGTTGTACGAACTGAATGAAGCAAAAGTCGCCACGTCCATCGTGTTCTTGTCCGAATACTGCACGGCCACCTTGAGCGCTTGGGTATGGTTGACACGCAGCTCCATCCTCGCGGGCGCCACGACGAGGCCCGGGAGCGTTGTCAATCTCGAGTTCGCATCCTTCCCCGATGCCTTCTTGTAGGCGTCAAAATCACGAGGCAAGAACAGTTTCTCATCTCCCCAACTGCGCCACCGGACGAGCGGTATGTGGGATGGCTGGAAGTACACGTTGTCGTCCAAGACCAGATTCTCCAATCCGCTCCACCCATCCGCGATGACTACGGCCCATGACCGTGCCGTGTGAAACACATTGTTTCTGACATAGAAGTTGTACGTCTTTGCTGAGTTGCCAAAGAACATCAAATGTGCGCCTATTCCTCCGCTCCATCCCCCTCCTGCGTTATAGCATACGTTGTTTTCAAAGCGAATGTCGTGCGTCGTGGACGTTTTCGGTCGATTCCAATACTCGAACGAGTATCGACAGTTCCAGATCGTGTTGTTCCTGTACACGATGTTGGATTGCGAGTTCGTCTTGCTTCCCTGATTGGTCAGCCCAGCATCGTAGATGTCCCATATGCGGCAGTTCTCGACGACGATGTCGTGGGCGCTGCTCCAGAACTCGATGCCATTTCCATATCGAGTATAGCGCCAGCCCTTTTTCGTCTTTCTGGCCGCTTGGCATCCGCCGCCGATGAAGCAGAGGTCGCAGTTTCGGATGATGATGTCGTGCATGCCGCTCCCGCCTATCCCGTGGGCCGCTCCGTAGGCAAGATGCAGACCATCGTAGACAACGTAGCTTCTTCCGTTCTCGTTTATGATGTGCCTCGTCAATGCGCATTCGATGTCATCGTACAATGTGGCCGGATTGTGGCGGGAGTACATCTTCACCATCTTGCTCTCCCTGTCATACCAGAACTTGTTTTGTTGATCTAAAGCGGCTCCCTCCCAAACCTTGCTTCCGCAAGTCTCTCCGTTGTTGAAGATGATGTTCCCCACGTCCACGGGAAAAGGGCCGGTCGCCCAGATATTCGGCCCCACTGTCTGCCAGTCGCTTGGCTTGTTCTTTTCCACGGAGCCAAGGATCTGCGGCTTCGGCCCCGCGCCGTACGACGTGTACGTGACATATCCGCCCTTGGCGCCGCTGCGGGGAACCAACTGCCCACGCCACACGCCGCCTCTCTCGAAACGAACGACGTCGCCCGGCGAGAACTCGAATTGGTTCACTTTCGAGAGCGTTTTCCACGCCTGCGAAGGGCTCGTCCCCGAGTGGCCATCATCCCCTGAATGATTGACGTAATACTCGCCTCCCTGCGATGACGCGGAACAGATCACGAGAAACAACGAGACAATAGCCGGAGTGGAATATATGTACACTTTGCGACCTCCTTCGCGGGCTTTGTGGGTGAACGTGCTTCTCACTTGCTAGTTCTGGCATGAGTAGCAGTCCACCTGCTCACCGTGGGGCGGGTGAACTGTTGCTGCCATTGTTTGCGACCGGCCCATTGGAGCTATCGCCGGCTTACAAGGCGGGCTGCGCCCGCTTTGTCTTTTCGCCTGTCGCTGGCGAACGGCTCGCGCTTGTGCGGATGCAAAGCAGCGCTACGCGCTGCCAGCCAAAGCGCCGCCGAGCCGGCGCACTCCACAACGGAGCGCATCGACAACATGTTGTTCCGAGATTGACGCTAAGGAGCTAACAACAGGCGGCTTTTCGAGCCACGACCATCAGCTTCCACCTATGTGGCAGCGTCGGCTGTTTGTGGACAAACTCGACCGTTGCGAACCCAGCCGCGCGGAACTTCGCCACGTAGTCGCTTTCTCTCGCCGGCACAAAGCCCGAAGGATTCGACGCGGCCATCTCGCGAATCGCCTCCTCGGGCGTGTCATCATCGAGCATGGTACCCGTCGTCACCAGCCGGCCTCCGGGCTTGAGCACGCGAGCCGCATCCCGCAACACGCCGGGCTCCGCGCGCGTCACGGGGCCCACGCAGTTGCTGATCGCCACGTCAACTGACGCGTCCGCGAGGGGCATGTTTTCCAGGTCGCCGTCTCGGAACTCGACGTTCTCCACGCCGAGCTTGCACTTGTTCTCGTTGGCCGCCGCGACGGCCTGCGGCATTCTGTCGAGTCCGATCACCTTGCCGCAAGGCCCTACGCGTTTCGCCGCGAGAAAGCAATCGAGTCCGCCGCCGCACCCCAAGTCCACCACCGTTTCGCATTCCTTGAGTTCGGCAAATCCAACGGGATTGCCGCTGCCGGCAGTAGCCAGCAGCACGGCCGCGGGAAACTGGGCGACTTCGTCTCTGTCGTAGCCGATTTCCTCGAGATGATCGAGAACCTCAAGCACCTCGGCCGACGGGCAGCATGGGGCCTCTGACTGCGCCGGCGGCTTGGCGCCACACCGCGCAGCCGTGGCCGCCCCACCAGGACTTAGACAGCATTTTTCCGTACTCATCTTCGCACGCTCCTCTCTGCCAAGAAACCAAGCAACACTTCGACGCTTATCGAATTATTGTCCTAAAAAAAGGGTGCAGGTCTGAACGTACGTAGTAAACTGGGCGTTCATTCCCGTGGTGCGCCGGCGCAGAATGCACATGCGCCGAAGGCGCATCACAACATAGCCCAGTGCAAGCTCGTTCGGTCGCGCCAGCGGGCGAACGAGC
>JAJRTI010000583.1 GCA_024278415.1 Planctomycetota bacterium
GCAGCCCTTCGGGCTGCGGTGTCCGCGAGGGGTTGCACGCAGGCGAAGAGCCGGGACGTTTGTTGTGAACCTGCCTGAATCCACTTCGAAACTGAAACTCCAGAATGCAACGCGTTGGGATACGTACAATCAGACCTACACTCATATCAAGTTAGTCGCTCAATCTGTGAAACACATCCCTCAACGCGGGGTACAGCTCGCCGAACAACTCGTAGCGTTCGCGGTAGAAGCCCACCCGCCCGCGGTCGGGGTCCGCGGCTGGCGCGGCCTCCACGACTCGCGCCACCGCGTCAGCGGCACCTTTATACATTTCCAAGCCCACGCCTGCAAGCATGGCCGCTCCGACACCGGCCTGTTCGGCCACGTCGACCGTGTGCACGGGCAAACCGTACACATCCGCCTGGATCTGTCGCCACACCTCGCTCCGCGCTCCGCCACCGGACGCGATCGCGCGGTCGAAGCGCAGCCCCAGATCGCGAAAAATCTCGAGCGAGTCGCGCATCGCGAAAGCGACCCCCTCCATGACCGCGCGCGCCATGTGCCCCGCCCCATGGCGAAGCGTCAAGCCCACGAAGCTACCGCGTGCGCGCGGGTCCATGTGCGGGGTGCGCTCCCCTACGAGGTACGGCAGGAAAATCAGCCCTTCGGCCCCCGCCGGCACGTTCGCCGCTTCAGCCGACAAGTGCGCGTAGTCCATCCGCCCGCCGAGCACTTGGTCGCGCAGCCAACGCAGCGAGAGCCCCGCGCACAGCGACGCGCCCATGAGATACCAGCGCTCCGGCACGACATGGCAGAAGGTATGCGTGCGCAGCTTCGGGTCGTAGCGCGGCTCGATGGCTGGGGTGAAGAGTTGGCCGCCGGTGCCGATGGTGGACAGCAGCACGCCGGGCCCGATCGCGGCGTTGGCGAGCGCGGCCACGGGCTGGTCGCCTCCGCCTGCGACCACCGGTGTGCCGGGCCGCAAGCCTGTCGCCTCACCAGCCGCTCCGGCGACCTGCCCCACTACCGCGTCCGACGCGACAATCGGCGGAAAAGCTGCCTGGGGCAACCGCAGTGCGGCAATGATCTCCCATGCCCACTCGCGCCGGCGCGTGTCGAACAGCAAGGTGCTGCACGCGTCCGACGGCTCGGACGCGACGTGGCCCGTGAGCCGGTAGCGCACATAGTCCTTGGGCAAGAGCACGTGTGCCGCGTCGGCCCACACGCGCGGCTCGTGCTCTTGGAGCCACAGGAGCGACGCGGCCATGAAGCCAGACGCGACCGGGTTGAGCGTCGTTGCGGCAAGCGCGTCGCGGCCAACGATCTCCTCGATGCGCCGGCACTGTTCGCCGGAGCGCTGGTCGGCCCAGATGATCGCGGGCCGCAGCGGCTCGCCTGTCTTGCCCAGCACAACCGTGCCGTGCATCTGCCCCGAGAAGCTGATCCCTGCAACACGCTCCCTCGCAGCGGGCTTCTGTGACAGCGCCTCCTGAATGGCCTCGACAGTCGCCTGCCACCATCGCTCCGGATCCTGCTCTGCCCAGCCCGGCCGCGGCGTGTCGATGGGGTATTCGCGCTGGGCGCACGCGGCCACGCGGCCAGAGGTGTCCACGACGACGCAGCGCACACTCGACGTGCCCAAGTCGATGCCGATGAGCAGGTCCACTCCAGCGCCCTACTTGAGGTTGAGGCTCATGAGGAATTCCGCATTCGTCTTCGTCTTGCTCACGCTCTCGCGCAGCGTCTCCATCGCATCGACCGGCTGCAAATCATTCAGGCGCTTGCGCAGCAACCACACGCGCTGAAGCTCCTCGGGGTGCAGCAGCAACTCCTCCCTCCGCGTGCCGGACGCGTTGATATCGATGCAAGGGAAGATGCGCCGCTCCATGAGCCGGCGGTCGAGGTTGATCTCCATGTTGCCCGTGCCCTTGAACTCCTCGAAGATCACGTCGTCCATGCGGCTGCCGGTATCGACGAGCGCGGTCGCGATCACCGTCAAGCTCCCCCCGTCCTCGATCGCCCTCGCGGAGCCAAAAAAGCGCTTGGGGCATTCGAGCGCGTTCGCGTCTACACCGCCCGACATGATGCGGCCGCCCTCGGGCATCTCGCTGTTGTGCGCCCGGGCGAGGCGTGTGATTGAATCGAGCATGATCACCACGTCCTTGCCATACTCGACAAGGCGCTTGGCCTTCTCGATGACCATCTCCGCGACTTGCACGTGGCGCGACGACACTTCGTCGAACGTGGAGCTGATGACCTCGGCCTCCGTGTTGCGCTCCATGTCCGTCACTTCCTCAGGCCGCTCGTCGATGAGCAAGATGATCAGCACCGCCTCTGGGTTATTGGTATGGATCGCGTTGGCCATCTTCTGGAGCAACACGGTCTTGCCCGCGCGCGGGGGCGACACGATGAGCCCGCGCTGCCCCTTGCCGATGGGCGTGATGATATCGGTGATGCGCATGTCCAGTTCGTCTGGCGTGGTCTCCAACACGAAACGCTCGTAGGGGTGGAGCGGCGTCAGATCGTCGAACGGCGTTTTGTCGGGGTAGAGCGCCGGGTCTTCGCCGTTGAGGGCCTCCACCTTGAGGAGCGCGAAGTAGTGCTCCTCCGACTTGGGTTGCCGGATTTGGCCCGATACCAACGTGCCGGTGCGCAGGCCGAACTTGCGGATCTGCGATGGCGACACGTAGATGTCGTTCTGGCCTGGCAGGTAGTTGTTCTCGGGGCTCCGCAGGAAGCCGTACCCATCGGGCAGCACTTCCAGCGTGCCCTCGCCGAACATGAGCCCATCGCCCTTGGCTTGCGCCTGGAGGACCTTCATGACCAGCTCCTGCTTCTTGAGGCCCGCGATATCCTCGGCGCCCAGCTTCTTGGCAAGCTCCGACAGTTCCGCATTGGTCTTCTTCTGAAGATCGCGCAGGTGCACCTGTTCGCCGCCGTTGGACCGGCGGGAGCCGCTGTCGGAGTTCCTCGATTGTCGTCTCGGTCGACCAGCCATTCAAACCTCCAAGGCCTGTGGGGTGGGATGCCCGCTCGAAGCAGGCATAGTCATGATGGGAAGGTGTGGTGTGTGGGACGTTCGCTCAAGCGGAGCGCGTGGCCGAGGGCAACGCCAGCCGCGGGCCCCGAAAGCCAAACTCGGCGTGTCCGGCGAAGACAGGGATCACCCATCCATACGGAAGGTTGGAAACACCATGGAAGCCGCGCACGGATCGGGCGAGCCCGCGAAGCTCCCTTGCCCTTGCCGATAGCGCCACCAAGCGTTGGACGCTTCCACGGATAGCAGTGCGGACGGACTGGCGCGCGGCCATGGACTACCCATGCATCATTGCGCGCGACAGGATGCGGGGTCACACAAACAGAGGGATCGCCACAGGGGGGTGAAGGACTTGCTCTCCCGTCCACCATAGATCGACCGCCGTTGGTGTGGTGTACCCCGAACTGCTGCGTCAGAGTATACCATGAGCGCCCACGCTGTCAAAGCCATTTTGCAAAGAACCCCCCGTGCACCGTCTCCCAAACGCGAAGCGCCCAGCCCCCAAGCATAGGCGCAGCCGCATGCTAGTGTCGCGTCCCGCAAGTTCGTATGCCTATCTGAGTAGGTGGGGCTGTGCTTGGAGACCCGCGTCGTGCGATTGGCCAAACGCACGCCCACAACGCCACAGGGGGCGCAATTGTGCGCAAACCCCGAACGGGGTTTGA
>JAJRTI010000584.1 GCA_024278415.1 Planctomycetota bacterium
CAACGCGGCCGGCAAGTGGTTGCCCATGGACGAAGCCCGCTCGCCGGCCACGCGAGAGCGGAAGGTGCTCTTCGACTTCGAGCGCGGCGCCAGACCCTGGGGAACCCATAGCGACCCGAAGACCCAGCACAAGATCGACATCGTGACGGAACCCGATGGCAACCACGCAATCCGCTTGCGCGTGCCGTCGCTCAAACGATGGTGCGGCCTCACGAGCCCCCCGGTGGCCGCGCCGTCCGCGCGGCACACGGTCACGCGCTTCCGCGCGAAGGGCAAGGACGCGCGCCTCGCGGTCGAATGGCGCGAGCGCGACCAGTCGCGGTGGCGCAAGTTCATCGATCTGACGCCGGAATGGCGCGAATACACGATCTTCGCCGAGGACCTCAAGTACTGGCGCGACAACCCGAGCGTGGGCCGCGGCGGGCCGGGGGACCGATTCCACCCCGAACGCGCGGCGCGCGTCCTGTTCGCGTTCTCGATCGAGTTCATGCCGCGGGACGCGGAGTGTGAGTTGTGGATTGACGACGTGGAGGTTGACGTAGATCCCCTCGCTGGCTACCGCGGCGTGCGCTTGAACGCGCGCAAAGGCTTCCAGGTCACCGGGGCCGGGTTCATGCGCGTGCGGCCGGACCAGTTGCGCATCTTCAACCCGGTGTACCCACTGGAGCGCGCGGCGACCGCGGCCGCCGCGCCCGGGCAATTCGTCGTGCCCCAGGGAGCGCGCTTCCAGGGCCCGTTCGAGGGCTGGGCCGCAATCGGCGGGACGGGCATCGACAGCCGCGACATAGCGCGCTACGTGCCGCTCATCACCACGCGCGACGCCTACGGCCGGCCGCGCGGCCCGCTGGCCGGAATCCTACACTACTACTCCGGCCCGTACGCCGGCGCGAGCATCGCCATGTTCGGCGCGACGAACCGCGACGTCTTCGCGGAGCCGCAGGCGCGGGAGCTGCTCCCCAAGATCGTCGACGCGCTCGCCAATGCCGCCTACCTTCGCGACCTCAAGCCGCGCCTGAACATGGTGCGAGACGGCCAGCCGGCGGAGATCCAACTGCACGCTGCGAACTTCGGCCGCGCGGCCGTCGACGCATCCGTGCGGCTCCAGATCCTCAGCGAGGACGGGACGACCGTGTGCTACGAGACCCGCCGCGCGGTGGCGCTTGAACCCGGGCAACAGGCGCGGCTCGAATTCACCTGGCAGCCGCCGCGGTACGAGCGCGACTTCTACCTCGTGCGCGCGGAGTTGCTCGTGAACGGCCGGCCGGTCGACCGCGCGGAGACCGGCTTCTGCGCGTGGTCGGAGCGGGTGCAGGCTGCCGGCCCGGCGGTCGCGCTCAAGGACAACGTGCTGCGCGTGAACGGCCGGCCGGCGTACCTGCTCGGCGTGCAGGGCTTCTGGGGCGACCGCGCGGTCTCGGGCGGCAACCCGCTCACGTGGCTGCGCGAGTTTCAGTCCATGCGCGACCGCGGCATCCGCCTCTGCCGCTTCATCAACGTGCGCGCCCGCTGGATCGGCCGGCCCGAAGATGAGATCCGCGCGTACGAGGACGCGCTCGTGCAGCTCTCGCAAAAGTGCGGCATCGTGCTCTTCTTCGAGGATAAGGTCTCCCCCACCGCGGACCCGAAGCTCTACCAGGAGCACCTCGTGCGCAGCCGCGACATCGGCGGCCGGTATCGTCGCGTGCGCGGCATGATGGTCGACTTGGAGAACGAGCCGCGCTTCTACGTCACCGACGGGCCCGAGGGCCGCGCCGCGTTCGGCAGGTTCCTCGAGGCGCGCTACGGCTCCGCGGACGCGGTGTCCAAGGCGTGGGGAGCGAAGTTCGCAGGCTTTGGCAAAGAGCCTTCCGGATTCAAGAAGTGGCCGCGACGGGAGCGATGGGACGACGCGCGTATGCGCGACCTCTACGCGTACGGCGTCGACCAGTTCTGCCGCTGGGCCGCAGACAATCGCGCCGCGGTCAAGTCGGCCGATCCGAGCCGGATCGTGAGCGTAGGCATGCTCGGCAGCTTCGGGCATCGCGGCCTCATCGCCGCGCCCGCGCTGGGTTCGCTCTCGCAGGACTTCGCCAACCGCCATTGCTACCGGCGCGAGTCGGGCATGGTGCAGGCCATCAAGAGCGTGGATTTGCGCTTCTTCGGCAAGCCGCCGAGCATCGGCGAGTTCGGCGGCGTGTCGCACCCGTCGTTCCCCCGCAGCCGCATGTGGACCGAGCCGGCCGAAGCCGACCGCATCACCCGCTACATGCACACCGCGCACTACGGCCTCGCGCTCGGCGCGATCTTCGTGTCCAACTGGCACTACCGCGACCCGTCCGCATCGATCTTCCCGTTCGGGCTCGTGCAGCCCGACCTGGTGGACCGGGACATCGTGCGCATCTACCGGAATCTCAATCTGCTGTTCCGGCTGCACCGGCCCACGTACGTGCAACCGCAGGTGGGCCTCGTCGTGCCGGACCGCCATCGTTGGACCGCGGCGCGGCATCAGGTCACGGCCGCGGTGCGCCGGAGCGTGGACTGGCTCGTGGGCCTGCACGTGGACTTTGGCCTGGTCCCCGAGCGATGCATCCGCAAGCTGCCGGCCGGCGTGAAAGCGCTGGTGTATCCCGCGCCGTTTTGTCCCGACGACGAGACGTTCGCGGCGTTGCAGCAGTTCGTTGCGCGGGGCGGCCACGTGCTCGTGACGGGCGACATCACCTACGACGCCCACGGCCGGCGCACGCGCACCGATCGGCTCGCCCTGTTCGGCGCGGAGTTTGTGAAGGAGCGCTACCCGAACATCGAACTCGGCAAGGCTCCGGCCCTGGCCGGGCGGTTCGCGCATCCGTGCATCGAGGTGAAGGCTGCCGGCGCGCAGGTGCTCGCAAGCGACGCGCGGGGCCGGCCGGCGGTCATGGCCAAAGGCACGGCCATGCTCTGTGTGGATCCCGTCGAGCTGCACTGGCCTGCGGAAGACGTGTCGCTCTACCGGGAGTTCCTCGCACGCGCCGGCGTGCCGCGCGTGCAGGTGGAGCCGGACGCGCCGGACCTGCACGCGTTCGTCGTGCACGGCGAACGCGGCGCGCGGGTGGCCATGCTCTACAACACGGCGAAGGAGGGCGGCGTGAGGAGGGCGCGTATTCGGGCCGGCGACGCGGCGGTCGAGCTGGCGGCTGGCCCCCGGAGCCCGGCGCTGGCCATGCTGGATGCGCGGGGGGAGTTGGTGGCGTGCGAGGGCGTGGGCGACGTGCGCGTGGCCGGCGCGACCGCGGTCGAGTCGTCGATGTTGGCCATGGCCGGCGCGCTCGACGGCCAGCCGCTGCGCGACTCCGCGGCGTTCTTCGTGGCCGGCTTCGAGGCAGGGCAGGTGCGCATCGGTCATCGCCGGCCGGAAGGGCTCGTTGCGGAGGTGGGGCACTTGAGCGACGGCAAGTGGCAGCGACTGGGGTCAGTGGATGTGGCTTCCGAAGAGGGGAAGGCCGTGGTGCGCGTCACGCGTGGGCTCGCGAACGAGATCGTGCTCATCGCCGAGCGCGGTTCGCTTGATGCAGCCCGGCGCGCGGTGGGCGACCTGCTGGCGCTCAGGAAGTGACTGAGCCCGGCGGGGGGACGCGATGCGGAAGCCGTCCCGCAACTGCGGGACGGATCGCATCGTGTCCCCAGACGCCGACACATGGCTTCGTCTGGGGACACGAAGTCGGGCGCTTCGCGCCCTTGGTTCATGTCCCCGCCCGACCTCATGCCTTCCGTGCAACGATCTGCAAATGCGCGGCGCGGCCGAGGGCTTCCGGCTCACGGCCGTAGCGCAGCTCGAGTTGCACGAGCCGCTTCCGCGCGGCGGGGGAGTCGTAGAGCGACAGGTCCGTGTGCCGCGTCACGAACACGGTCTTGCCGAGCACGTCGAGCACCTCGAAGCCCCGGGCCTCCAGCCCCGTGCGCAATGCCCGCGGCCAGAACATGTGCAGCGGAAAGCGGCTCTCTTTGCGGTCGCCGTGCCACAGGCTTTGGCCGGTCTTGAGGAAGCGGTCCAGTTCGCGCAAGTCGCCGCGGTCGAGGTAGTGGTCGATGCCGGCCCAACGGTTGTCGACGCTCGCGACCAAGACGCCGCCCAGCGCGGCCACGCGGGCGATGGCCTTCATGGCCTGCTTGGGTCGTTCGACGAGCGACAGCGGGTCGCCCTGCGCGACGACGAACGCAAACGCCGCGTCGGGCAAGCCCTCCAGCGTCGCCACGTCGGCCTTGCAGAACTCGACGCGATCCACCACGCCCATCTTCTCGGCCTTCTTCTCGGCTTGGTCGAGCATCTTCTGCGACAGGTCGCTCAACGTGACGCGGTACCCGCTCTTGGCCAGGCGGAGGCCCCACTTGCCGGTGCCGCAGCCCACGTCGAGCACGCGCGTGGACAGGTCGGCCGGCAGGAACCGGCGCAGGTGCTCCCAGGTGACCGCATCGTAGATCTCCCAGTACGGGTTGCCGGTGTAGCGCGAATCGTAGATGCCGGCGTAGCGGTCGTGGAAGGCTTCGTTCTTGGATCGTTGGCGCTTGGCCACGTGCAGCTCCTACGCCTTCTCGATCTCGACGGTGATCGAGGACGGCATGTCCTCGAGCGGCGCGGGGTCGCTGGCCAGTTCGCCGACGGGGTTCACCGGCGACGCGGCCCGCGGCTCGTCGCCTACGCTTGCCGGGGTCGGGCCGAAGAACATGCAGAGCGCAGTGCCGGGCGTCCAGTACGCCAACTCGCCGACCTTCATGAGGTCTCGCGCATCGCCCGATTGGCCTACGCCGAGATCGCCGATGGAGCCGTAGTACTCGTGGCCCCATCGGCTCATGCTCACGGTTATGGGCAGCGCGGCTGCGATGGCCTGCGCGGTCTCGGAGTCGTTCAGCGTCGCGTCGAGCGTCACGTCGCCGATGGTCAACTTGATATCGGTGGGCATGAGGGGCGCCTCCTTGTCACGGGATACGGTCGCCAAGGCCAGGGCGCTCTATTGTAGGCAGCGCAGCCACGGATCGCCAGGGCGCGCATGGGCGCGTAGATAAGCCTGCCGTCCCTACGGGACTGGTGGCCTCTTAGCGATCCGCGTTCCCAGCACTGAAGTGCTGGGCTAGTCTCAATTGTCCCTACGGGACAAAAGAATCGCATAACTATTCTCTGTCGCGAAATGCGCGGGGCCCGCTTGTAGCACGCACGTCAGTGCGTTCCGTTCCGTGGTTTCCCGCATGACCGGCCAGAGACGCTCTTACGAGCGCGCTACGAGCGCCCGTCGCGCGGCATTTCGCACAGACACTAAACAAAGCGGGCTTCACCCGCAACCGAAACGGCACGCGCGGCGCGCTTTTTTGGAGTGCGCCGGCAGAGCCCGCCGCAAGGCGGGCGGCGACGGCGCTTTTGCTGCATGCGCGCGGCTTGCGCGAATTTGCGTTCTCGTAGGCATGCGCGCGCTGCCCAGGAAAAGCGGCGTCAAGCCGCCGCACTCCAAAGCGCCACAGGCGGCTACGGTGCGGCAAGCGCACCCACCTCACCGGCCGACAGCGCGCGCCTGTGAATCCGCACCTCGTCGAGGTCGCCGATAAACGGCCACGTCTGCGCGCCGATGAGGAGCGGCTTGCCGGGCACGTCGAGCGCATCGGCGAACTTGGCCGGAAGCGGCCGCACACTATCGCGCGCGCCGTCGAAGTAGTACGTCGTCGTCGCGTGGGCGCGGTCCACAACAATCGCCAGGTGCGTCCATTGGTTGAGCGCGATCGCGCCGGCAGAGGTCGTCGTGCCCGATTGGCCCTTCGCGTCGCCCATCTCCATCTGCACGCGTCCGCTGCGCTCGACGTCGATGTTCCACCACGACTTGGGGAACCCGGCCTTCTCGATGAGCCGGCGATAGCCCTTGGGCCCGTCGAGCGACCGCGGGCGCAGCCAGCATGAGATCGTGAAGCTCGACTTGCCGAAGCGCAGGCCGGGGCCGTCCTCCACGTACACGTTGTGCCCGCGCCGGCCGTCGAAGCGCAGCGCATTGCCCACGCGGCCCTTGGTCCACTTCGCGGCCACGTCCCCGCTGTAGCCGTTGCCGGACGAGTCCGCGGCCACGTCGCCTTCGCCCTCGTCGAAGCGCCAGTACGCGGCGAGGCCGGGCTCTGAGACCACGCGCACGGCCTGTGCGCCTGCGGTCTCGATGGGTTTCGGCTCCGGGACGTCCTCGCCCTTGGGTACCCGGCCAAAGCGCAGGTTGTCCACGTAGAACGTCGCGTCCTTCGCGCCCATGCCGATGATGCCGATCCAGCCGCAGCGCCAGAAGCCGGGCTTGGCGAACGGCAGGCCGGTGAATCGCTGCGGCTCGCGGCCGGGCACGCGGAGCCGCACCTCGTACTTCGCGCCGCGCAAGAGTGGGAACACAACATCCACGTGGAACCACTCGTTCGCGGGCAGACTCGCAAGCGGCTCTTCCACGCCGCGTGCGCGCACGCCGTGCTCGCGCGTGAAGCTCAGCGACGGGCCCACCGGGAACCGCTTCGCATTCCCGTTCTCCCGCAACTCGATGTTCACGTCTGCGGCCGCGTCGATGCGCAAGTCGAGCGAAAGGTAGCCCACGCCCTTGTTGAGCCCGCGGGGGCGCATGACGAGGTAGGGGAAGAAAGGCTGCGGCGCGTCGGAGCTGTCGATGAACAGGAGCGACTTGCGCCCGGACGCCGCGGCGCTCGCGGTCACGCGGATCGCGGTGC
>JAJRTI010000585.1 GCA_024278415.1 Planctomycetota bacterium
CGCCACTACAAACGCGTGCATGCGCATCCCAACGCTTGTAGTAGGCCCGTAAGGGCCTTCTGCTTGCTCGCACCCCACGCAGAGGCGCCCTCACGGTCGCCACTACAAACGCGTGCATGCGCGATCCCAACGCTTGTAGTAGGCCCGTAAGGGCCTTCTGCTTGCTCGCACCCCACCAGAGGCGCCCTCACGGTCGCCACTACAAACGCGTGCATGCGCGATCCCAACGCTTGTAGTAGGCCCGTAAGGGCCTTCCCCCGGGTTGCGGGCGAATAACAGGGTGACAGGACACGCCCCAAACACGCTCAAGCAAGCCCTAGGAGGCCCACCCCTCCCAACACCACGAGCGCACCAAAAACCCGCCTGGCTATCCGCATGGTCCGCGAGGAGGCGCTCCAATTCAAGTACCCATACGCGAGTCTGGCCGAGCAACCGGCGAGGACAATCATCGCGGAGTAGCCCAACCCGTACGCGGCCATCAGCGCAGTGGCATACAGCAAACGCCGCGCACCGACGTTGAACACGACCCCAAGAATCGGGGCCATGAAAGCAAGCGTGCAGGGCGCGGCCGCGAGCCCGAAGATCAGCCCCAACCCCACCGCGGCGGCCATACCCCGGCGTTTCACTCCCCCTCGGAAAGGGCTGGGCCATTGCAAAGGAACCACGTCGAGCAACCGCAAACCCAGGACGATCAGCATGATGGCCAGCACCCACTTCCCGGCGGGCCCTACCTGACCAACCACCCGGCCCAGGGCCGCGGCCCCCGCCCCCAGCGCAGCGATACTCGTGAGAACCCCCATGGCGAACAGGCCTGCCGTGAGCGCCGAGCGCTTCGAGGAGGCCTGGCCCTGGCCGGCCACCAGAGCGACCACGAGTGGGATGCTCGAAAGATTACAGGGCGTGACCACCACGGTCAGCATGCCCCAGAGCACAGCCGCGGCCAAGGCCACGGCCGGCGAGCCGTCAATCATCCGAGTAAAGCCTGTGAAGAGCCATTCCATGCGGCTGCCTACAGGACTCCCATTTCCGTCAAGACCGCGATGATCTTTTCCCGCGGCATGAATCCCACTTGCCGGTAGCGCTCCGTGCCCGCGGCGTCGAGGAAGAGCAGCGTAGGAACGGCTTGGATGCCGTACCGCGCCGTGAGGTCTTGCCGCTCCACGATGTCGATGACCTCGAACGACATCTTGCCCACCCGCGATCGCGCCAGATCTTCCATCACCGGGATGATCGGCTTGCAGATGCCGCATTTGCCTTGGGTGAACAGCAGCACACGTGGCAGGCCGGCCGCAGGCAGCTTGCGCGGCGCGTCCGAAGAGCGGCGCCGGTTCTTGGATCCGATGGCCACCGCGATAAGCCCCGCGAGGCAGGCGAGCACGATCGCGCGGTAGGCAATCTTACGCATCCGGGACTCCTTGCCGAGTAAGCGGGAAGTCCGCTTTGCGGCCGCGCACTCAGCGCAGATTCGCGCACGCCGCGGCCATGAGGCGGATGTGGTCCGGCGTCGTGCCGCAGCACCCGCCAATGACGCTGGCGCCGGCTTCGATGATATCGGCGACCCGGGCCGCCATTTGCTCGGGCGTCTCCAGGAACACGGTCTTGCCGTCCACGAGTTGTGGCAAGCCCGCGTTCGCTTTCGCCCAGAGGGGGAGGGCCGTGGCTTGCTTCATCTCTCGCGAGATCCCGGCCATCTCGGCGATGCCCAACCCGCAGTTGCTGCCCACCAAGTCCGCGCCGGCCGCGGAGATCTCCGCCGCGGCTTGGGCCGGCTTCACGCCCATCATCGTTGCGTAGCCCGCGGGGCCTTTGTCGAATGTGAAGGAGACCGCGGCGGGCAGGTCGGAGTTCTCCTTCACCGCGCGTAGCGCGGCCTTGGCCTCGTCGAGCGCGGTCATAGTTTCGATAACGATGGCATCCGCGCCGCCAGCCGCGAGCGCCTTCACTTGCTCCGCGAAGATGGCGACCATCTCGTCTTCAGTCACCGTGCCCAGCGGCGCCATGAACTCTCCAGTGGGCCCCACGGACGCGAATACGATCGCGTTGTCCCCCGCCGCGGCCTTGGATATCTCCGCCGCCTTGCGGTTGATCTCGTCGAGGCTGTCAGCGAGGCCGACCTTCTCAAGCTTGGGCCGGGAGCCGCCGAAGGAGTTCGACAGAATGATGTCCGCGCCGGCGTCGACGTAGCCTTGTGCGACCGCCTGCACCGCGGCCGGGTTCTCGATGTTCCACTTCTCCGGGGCTTCGCCGGCCGGCAGGCCGTGGCGGGCCAACTCAGTGCCCCAAGCGCCATCGGCAAGGAGGACCTTCTTGGCTTGCAGGAGTTCTTGCCAATTGCTCACGTCGGTGCTCCTTGCATGAAACAGATGCAGGTAGCCGCATTCGCCAGAATGCGGGCGCTCTGTAAGCCACTCGTCAGTTGGCCCGCATGCTGGCGCATCCGGCTACGCGTCTGGTTGGCTGTGTGTGGGTTGTCAGGCTACTCGCCCTGTGGGCGAGTGTCAATGTTAGCCGCGGTCGGCCTGCGGCACGTAGGGCGGGCACTTTTTCTCGGCCATAATCATCTCGATGCGAGCGAAGCGCTGGATGCCGTCCACCAGCGGCACGCTCACCCAGTCCTCGCCAATGAGCGGCCGGGCGTACGCGACGAAGGCGTCGGTCACGTCGATGCGGCTGTCCGCGATCCATTCCGCGTTCAACTCGCGCTCGGAATTCGCCACCTCGGTGAGTGGGACCTTGTCGTAGCGCACGGAGTAGAGCGGGCCGGGGTTGCGAAGGATCGTCGACATCCAGCCAGAGCCCTCGTCCTTCGCGATCAGCACCGCCTTCTGGCCGACCTTGTACGCCTCGTCGAGGTCGATGGTCGACGCGTACAGCATCGCGTGCCGCTGGTCCGTGCCAGGCACGTTGCCCCGCGCGGAGCCCTTGACGGGCAGGCCCTTGGAGTTCAGGAAGTTCACCACGATCTGCTCGACCGTCGTCTCGCTCGACGAGAACTGCGTGTGGCCGAAGGAGTCCTTGCGCTCGCCGAGGTCGCCAACGGGGAAGCCCTCGCTGACCACCACCATGCAGCGGCCATCCCTCCGAAGTTGGTCCGCAACCTTGTCTGCCATGTCGTCGAGCGTGATGTCGGACTCCTTCATGTAGATCTGGAGCGGCATCTCGCGCTTGGGATCGGCCAGCCGCGCGGCCGCGGGGATATAGCCGATCTTGCGTCCCATCGCCTGCATCACGAGCACCGGGTCCGCCGGGCATGAGCCTGCGTTCTCCTCGTTCGCATTCTGCACCACGCAAGCCCAGTAGCGCGCGACACTCCCGTAGCCCGGCGTGTGGTCGATGAGCTTGAACTCGGAATCGCCCACGTCGTTGTCGATCGTCTTCGGCACGCCAGTGGCGACAAGGTCGAGACCCTGCTCTTGGGCGAGGATGGCGATCTTGTTCGCGGTGTCCATGGAGTCGTTGCCGCCGTTGTAGAAGAAGTACCCCACGTTATGCGCCTTGAGCACGTCGATCACGCGCTCGAAATCTTCTTGCTGGTTCTCTTTGAGCTTGTAGCGGCAGGTGCCGATCGCGCCCGCGGCCGGGGTCGTGCGCAGCAGCGCAATCTCAGCCTCCGGCTGTGCGCTCATGTCGATCAGTTCTTCCTTGAGCACGCCCTCGATGCCGTGGCGCCCGGCGTAGACCGCGCCAAACGTGTCGGGGAACGCGCGGCACGTCTCGATGACGCCGCGGAGGGAGCTGTTGATCACGGGCGTGGGGCCGCCGGACTGGGCGACGACGACGTTGCGTGGGGCCATGTGGCTACTCCGAACGTGGAGCCAGGCACAGTCCTTCGCGGACTGCGCCCTCAGGACGAAGGCTTGTAGAAACGTGCCTCGAAGAATCGCAACATTCAGCCGAGTGCAACAGGGATAGCGCCCCCCCCGACCCCGCGTCGGTGCGGGCCAGCGAGCTAAGTCCACTCTTGGCACTCGGCTGAAATGCCGCGAAGAATCTAATGACGCGAGCCGCGCGTGTCAAGCCGCGCGGGCTTCCCAGGCGATCGGTTGTGGGTGTTCGGCTTTCGACAGGAATGGCGCTGCGCGAACACCGAAAACCAGCCACAATGAGGGACTCACGCTCCGCATCCGTGGGTCGGCTCTGCCATCCGCGGGACTTCTCCGCCGTCTTTGGCTGAGGCCAGCGGCAGCGCGAGGAAAGGCCAGCATAGCTTCACGAACGGTAACATTTCAGCCAAGTGCAACAGGGATCGCGCCCCCGCCGACCCCGCGTCGGCGGAGAGACGGCTTATGCAACAAGGCGGGCGGCGCCCGCAACCCAGGAGCGGCACGCGCGGCGCGCCCTTTTGGCGCCGGCAGAGCCCGCCGCAAGGCGGGCGGCGACGGCGCTTTTGCTGCATGCGCGCGGCTTGCGCGAATTTGCGTTTTCGTAGACATGCGCGCGCTGCCGAGGAAAAGCGGCGTCAAGCCGCCGCACTCCAAAACGCCTC
>JAJRTI010000586.1 GCA_024278415.1 Planctomycetota bacterium
GCGTTCGATCACTTGGATGATGTAGCAGGCCCGTTCCCCGGTCTCCTCGACGGCGATTCCCAGCTTTCCGGTATCAAGCTGGAACGCGAGTTCGCCGACCTTCGGCCGGTCTCCCTCCAGCTCTGGGATGAAGCACATGGCCATGTCACCGAACGTCTGGGGCCGGCCGAAGAAGCCGGTCTCACCATGGCGGACCACAGGCGGCCTCTTCTTCGGCTTGTCCGCGCCTTCCTTGGGCTTGCCTTTGGCCGGGGCGGGTGGGGGGAGTTCGGCCGCGAGCTTCGCGTTCAACGCGTCCGCGCCCTTGTCGAAGCCCAGCTTCGCGATGAGCTTCTTGCCCTCTTCCGCGCGGACACGAGCGATTTCGAGCGCTTTGGCCCTCACGTAATCCTTGGCGACGCGGTCCTTCACCGCATCGAAGGGCGCGGGCATGGGTTCGCGGCGCGCGAGGACCTGGAAGATAAACTTCCCGTCCAGGCAGGGGAGCGGCGCTTCCGCGTACTTCAGGAACGTGGTGCTCGCGAACGCGCGCTTGGCCAATTCCGTCGCCCCAGGCAACACGTCCTCAGCTTCGTCCTTGGAGAAGAACTTCGTCTTCTTGTAGACCAAGCCCTGTTTCTTCGCCAAATCCTCGAACGACAGGGCGCGGTCCGCCTGCATGGCCTCGCCGATGGCCTCATCCGCCTTGTTGATCGCGTCCGTGACCTTCTTGTCCGCGGCTTTTCCGAGCAGGATATCCTTGATCTCGTCCCGCACCTCTGCGAGGGGTCGATAGGTCAGCTTGGGCTTGGGCGGCTTTGCTGCGGCGGTGGTGGTCGCGGCGGCCGCGGTGGTGGTGGTCGCGGCGGCGGTGCCCGTGTGGGCTTTTCCGGCCTTTGCGTCGCCCTTGGGGGCTGCGGTGGTCGTCTTCGCGGCCGCGGGCGCCGGCTCGCGAACGGCATATTCGTAGACCTTGTTCTTTTCGTAGTAGTCTTTGATCTGCTCTTCTGTGATCTTGACGTCTTTTCGGAAATCCTCTGCGCGGGCGAGCACGTATTCGATCTGCACCTTCTCCGGCTCGAGGTATCCCACTTGGTCCTCGGTCTGGGGCTTGGGGATGTCCTTATACTGCTCGTAGAACTTGCGCAGCGCCTCGTCGGTGACCTTCACCAGCGGCTTGAAGGCCTCGGCCGGGAGCGTGGCATAACGGATCCTCACGCGCTCGTTCTGTTGTGCGAACGCGTACCACGCTTCCCGTGCGGTCACGTGGATGGACCGGGCCACGACCTCATTGAGCTTCTGGAGGAGCAGCACCTCGCGGATGGTGAGGCGCAAGGGCGCCCCGAGCATCGTGGGGGCCAAACCTTGGGCAATACCGGCAAACATCCCGCCGGGGGCGAGGGCCTTGTCAATCTCCGCGTCCGAAACTTCCAGCCCCATGCGTTCGGCTGCCTTGAGGCGGATGAGTTGCTTCCACATCTCCTGGTAGAACGCTTCGTCGCGCTGGCGGCGCCCACGGTAGAGCACCGAGTTCCAGCGATGAACCATGCCTCTCATGTCCAACTCGCGGACCGTCTTGCCGGCAATTTTGCCAAACACGGGGTCGGGGTTCTTGGACCGCAGCATGGGTGTGATGCCCCAGGAGAGCATGATGAGTACCACAATGCCGGCCATACCGTACTTGGCGTTCTTGCGAAACCAATGGTTCAGGGATCGCATGGGTTACGACCTTGCCTAGTGTGTCATTCGTAAGCGCGACGTGCGCGGGGCCAATAGGAGCCTGCCACTATACCGTGTCCGTGCTGGCCGTTCAAGCCAGCGGCTTTGTGCGCGTGCTGCCCCTTGCCCGCTGCCGGCCTGATCTGCTATCCTCTGGGCCGGCCCGAGGGGCGCTGGGCTGCGGGGCACGCGCTCGCCCAGGGGGCAATCGGGGCCGCACCACAGTCTTGATTCCACATTCCTTCTCCGCATATGGCCCTCTCGTCCATGGCCCCCATCACTATCGTTGGCGCCGGCATCGCCGGGCTCACTGCTGCATTCGAATTGGCCAAAGCCGGCAAGCCCGTCGTGGTCCTCGAAAAATTTGACGAGCCCGGCGGCCTCGCCCGCAGCTTCGTGTACGACGGTTTCACGTTCGACATCGGCCCCCACCGCTTCCACACGGACGTCGAGCCGGTCAACCACTTCATCAACGATATCCTCGGGCCGGACCAGATCGAGATCAAGCGGTGCAGCGGAGTGTACTTCCGGGGCAAGTACCACCTCTGGCCGCTGCGCTTGCCGGTGCTCTTCGACCTGCCGCCGAGTGTGTGGTTGCGCGGGCTGCGGGACTTGCTCCGCATGCGCGCGCGCGAGGTGCGCAGTTTCGAGGACCACATCGTCAACATGTACGGCAAGACGCTGTTCGATATCTTCTTCCGCGACTACTCGCAGAAGTTCCTCGGCATCCCGCCGGCCGACACGGACGCGCTTTGGGCCAAGACCGGCATGGAGCGCGCGCTCATCGACAAGCGCTTGAAAATCCAGAAGCTCTCCCATCTCATCCTCAGCACGCTCATTCCCAAGGGCACCGTCACCCGCTTCATCTACCCCGCGAACGGCATGGTGCAATTCTGCGAGAAGCTTGCCGTACGCGTGCGCGGACACGGCGGCCAGGTGCTTGTCGGGAAGGCCATCGACAGGATTGACACGGACGGCGAGCGCGTGACGGCTCTCTTCGCCAACGGCGACCGCTATCCAGTCTCCCAAGTCATCTGGACCGCGCCCATCACGCAGGCGACGCGGCTCCTCGGCCTGCCCACACCCGAACTGCCCTACCTGGCGATGCTCCTGTACAACGTCGAGCTGCGCGAGCCGCTGCGGCTGCCTCATGCCTTCCAGTGGTGCTACTACGGCCAGAAGGACATTGTGTTCAACCGCATCAGCGTGCCCGGCGCATTTTCGCCCCACGTGACGCCCCCCGGCCGCGGCAGCATCTGCGTCGAAGTCTCCTGCCGAGACACGGACGAAGCTTGGCGCTCGCCCCAGACCCTCACCGACCGCGTGATCTCGGATATGGCTCGCGTCGGCCTGCTCGAGTCGCCGGCCGACGTGCTCGCCGTGCACGCGGAGCGCGTGCCTGACGCGTACCCCATCTACCGCCTCGGGTTCAAGGAGGGCGTGAGCCAAGCCGAGGCGGGCATTGCCAAGTTCGCGAACTTCCAACTTGCCGGCCGCACGGGCTTGTTTTGGTACAACAACATGGACAACTCCATCGAGCAGGCGCAAACGCTCGCCGCGCAGGTGCTAGCAAGCCCCCCCTGACCGCCGCATCCCCCCCTCAACCCAGCAGGCCGACAGCATGTCCCTTCGCATCGCCATGATTGGCGCGGGGCCCTTCAACCGCGCACACCACATGCCCGCGCTGCGGCGCATCACCGACGCGGCACCCTCGCGCGTCTCGCTTGCCGCGATCTGCGACCTCGACGCGGCCAAGGCGGACCGCTTCGTGAGCGACTTCGGGTTCGCCGCGGGGTTCACGGATCTGCACCAGATGATCCGCCAAGTGCAACCCGACGCGGTCTATGTGCTCGTCACGCCCATCGTCGCCGCGGACGTGATCGGCCAAGTCTTGCCTTACGGCCTGCCGCTTTTCACGGAGAAGCCGCCCGGCGTCACGGTTGAGCAAGCCGAGCGCGTGGCCGGGCTGGCATCCCAGCACGGCAACCTCACCTACGTTGCGTTCAACCGGCGCCAAGCGCCGGTCATGCTCAAGCTTCACCAGTGGCTCACGCGCACCCCAGCCGTCCGGCACATTCGCGCGAGCCTGCTTCGCACCAACCGCCGGGAGCCCGAATTCCCCACCGGCACGGCAATCCACGCGCTCGACGCGTTGCGCTTCTTGGCCGGCAACGTAGAGGCCATCGACACGCGCGCCTACCCGTACCCTGGGGACGTTTGCCGCGACTTCCATGTCCGGCTCTGCTTCGAGTCCGGGCTGTCAGCGGAACTCGACGTGATTGTGGACAGCGGCCTCCAGCGCGAGCGGTATGCCGTCTTTGCCGAAGGCCGCACCGCGGAGGCCACGATCCCCGGCGGGTACTCGAGCGCCCACTTTGCGCCGGGCTTCCGCGTCCATGAGGGCCGGCAGATCGTCATCGACGCACCTGCGACCACCGACGGGCTCGTCGAGCCCGGCTTCTTGGGTGAGCACGAAGCATTCCTTGCGGCACTCGAGCAAGGCCTCACGCCCAACTGCACGCTCCAAGACGCGCAGCACTCCGTGCGCCTTGCCAGCGCGGTCAACCACGAGTACTCCGGCAAGCTGTCCGAGTTCCACGAGCCGGCCCGCGGCTCGTCTTGACGGAGTCGCCATGGCACTCCAACACGCGCCGACCTCCCAGAAGGTCGTTTGGAATACAGTCTTCAACGCCATCGGCCGCTTCGGCTCGATGCTGTTGAGTCTGTTCCTGACACCGTACATCTTTAACACGATCAAACCGGACGCGTACGGGCTGTACGCGCTCCTGTTCGTGGTGACCGACTTTGCTGCGCTGCTGGACCTCGGAATCGCCACGGCGTACATGAAGCACATCGCGGAGTTCCAGGCGAAGGGGGACCACGAGCGCACCAACCAAGTGATCAACACGGGGTTGCTCTTCTCCGCCGCGTTCAGC
>JAJRTI010000587.1 GCA_024278415.1 Planctomycetota bacterium
GCGCCATCCAACGCTCCCGCACAGCCGCGATCTCAGCCACGCGCGCCGGCACGTTCCCCTCCGGCGGCTTGATCTCCAGCGTGCGCAATCCGGCGAAGTTCTGCGCGTCGAGTTCCGCGATGACGCGGCCCAGCGCCACGCAGCCCTCGCCCGGCTTGTAGTGGTCCGCGCCGCCAGGCTTCACGTCGTGCAGGTGCAGCGAGAACAGCCTGCCCGTGGCCAGTGCGCGGCGCATCTCGTCGAACGGGTCGAGCCCGGCCTGCACCGTGTGGCCCACGTCGTGGCAGAGGCCCACGTGCTCGCCGAGGCCGGCTGTCATGTCGATGAGGTCGGCCATCGAGGAAGCCGGCCGCGGCGCGCGGCCCAAGTTCTCCACCGCCAGGCGCACCCCGAACTCGCCTGCGCGGCCGGCGAGGCGCTTGAGTGAGTCGATCGAGCGCAGGCGCGCGGCAGCCAGGCTTTCCGGGGTTGACACGTCCACGCGGCTCGTGGCGTGGATGACGATCTCCGGGATGCCGCTGTCGCGCATCCACTCGAAGTACTGCACGTTTGCATCGACCGACGCGCGGCGTCTGTCGTCGTCCTCCGCGTCGAGTTCGCGGCCCTTGCGCGGGCAGTGGACCGACGCCGGCGTGATCCCGGCGCACTCCAGCTTATGGCAGGCTTCCCGCGGATTGCGCTCCCAATCCATCAGCAAGGGCGACACTCCGCCGGACAGTTCGACCAACTCGAAGCCGTGCTCGGCTAGCAGCGCGATGGCGTCATCGGCCGGCACGTGCTCGACAATCCACGATGATATGGCGTAGCGCTTCAAGCTTGGGGACTCCAGCATGGGGTTCGACGTGTGGTCACGGAGGCGGGTCACTCCGCGTCCAACCATGCCGCGAGGAACTCGATCAGGCGTTCCGTGTGCTCTTTGCCTACCGCCGCGCTCGCGTGCGCTCGCGGGTCGATGCCAACGAGCCCGTAGCAGGGGTGGCCGCGGTAGCCGTCGCCCATCCAGTTCTTGCGCTCCTCCGGGCCGCCCACGTCGTCCGCCGGCGGGCGCTTGAGCGCGGCCATGTCCACCGTTTCCGGGTGCAGGTGCAGCATGAACGACGTCTCGTACTTCGCGGCATGGTCGCCGCCCACGTCTGGCGCTTGGTTCTCCACGAGGCATAGCACGCGCATGCGCCCGCCCGCGGTGCGGTATGCCTCGGCCGCGGCGTCGAGATACTCCGAACGGTTGGGGTAGTGGCCGGAGAGGAGGACCGCGGCCTCATACGCGTCGCGCTCGAAGTTGTGCAGCAGTTCCGCGACAATCTGCTGCATGGGCTCCGCGCTCACCATGAACGAGTGCGGCCAATCCGCGTGGCCGCCGCCCGCGCCGAAGAAGACCGGCGGATACACCACGCCGCCCGCTCGCTGTGCGAGGCCCACAAGCTGCTCGTGGGCTTTGATCGCGTCGAGCCCGACCGCGTTGTGCCGGCCATGCCACTCGATGGCCCCGAACGCGACGTACACAGCCGGCCGCCGCGCCTTGGCCGCGTCCGCTTGCTCCGGCCGCATGCGCTCAAGCCGGACTTCAGTCTCGATGTTGTCGGAGTAGACGCCCATGGGGGGCTCCTTTGCGTTCCTATTCCCGGCGCCGAGCGAGGAGCGCCTCGCGCACGCGCTTGGCCTGTTCCCACTCGCGGCGGTCGTCGTCCGTGGCCAGGCGCAGGGCCGGCACCTGCACAGGCTTGCCCTCCTGGTCGAGCGCCACGACGGTGAAGTAGCCGGTGCAACATTCCAGGCGCGTACCCGACAGCGGATCGATGCTCGTGGCCGCGACTTTCACGACCATGCTCGTGCGGCCCACGAAAACGATGCGCGCGACGAACTCGACAATCTGGCCTTGCCGCACGGGTTGGGTGAACTCGATCGAGTCGATGGCCACGGTCACGATCTGCCGGTGGCAATACTCGGTGCCGCAGAGGAACGCGCAGCGATCCATCATGGCCACGAGATGTCCGCCGAACATGGTGCCGTGGTGGTTGGCATGGCTGGGGAAGACGATCTCGGTATTGCGCACTTCCACAGGGTCTTGCAGTTCGTCCATGGGTGGACCTCCGGTAGGTGGGTCACGAACAGGAGCCCCAAAGATAGCACGACTGGCCTACGGAGGGAACAGGGCCGCATGTCGCACCGGCCGGGCAAGGCTTCAGGCGCCCCCCGGGAGGCCGCGGCGTTGCGTGTGGGCAAGTGTGAGCGCCTGGACGGGGCAACACCCTTGACATGCTGCTGTGGCCCGCGGACAATGGGCAAAGACGAGTCTTGGGTGGATAGCAGTCACAAGCGCCTCCCATGGAAAGGAGTGCAGGATGAACCGCCGCGTGACACTGCAGGCATTGGTCATCGCGATGGCGTTCGGCGTCGACGCTACGATTGCCGGGGAGGCTGGGCCGATCGACGCCCGCGCGTTGCTAGTCGAGGCCATGAGCCACTACTCGGGCACCGCGGGCCGCATTGACCTGCCGCGGGCGAAGGCGCTCATGCAGCAGGCTGCGGGCGCGGGCGACATTGCGGCCCAGCTCTGGGTCGCCAGCGCTCGCCGCACTGGCTACGGCCTGTTCGAGTTCCGCCCCGAAGAGGGATTTGAGCAGGCGAAGCCGCTCATCGGGCCAGCGAAGAAGGCCGCGAACGCGGGAGACATGTACGCGGCATGCGCGCTGGGAACCGCCCTTTGCTTGGGGAACGGCATCGAAAGGGATCCGGCCGCCTCCGCACACTACCACGAGCTGGCAGCCCGCCATGGCCTGACCGACTCGATGCTGTCCCTCGCCTGCCTGTACATGACCGGGCAAGGTGTGCCGTGGGACGGAATGAAGGCTGTCGAGTTAGCCGAGAGGGCCGTCGCTCAGGGGAACGTGGAGGCCGCGTTCCTTCTCGGGTGCCTCCATTACCGAGGCACGGCGATGTCCCCGGACTACGACGAGGCCCTCCGCCTGTTCCAACAGGCTGCGTCCAACGGATGTGCCGATGCTATGGGCTACATCGGCGTCATGTACGAGCGCGGTCGTGGCGTGGCTCGCGACTATGAGGCCGCTCGGAAGTGGTACGAGAAGGCGGCGGCGCTGGGCAACAGGGTGGCCATGGTGAGGATGGGGGTGCTTTGTCTCTATGGCCGAGGCGGGCCTGAAGATCCAGACGCGGGAAAGAGGTGGGTGATGAAGGCGGTCGACGCGGGCAGCACCTACGGCATGATGGCGCTCGGCCGGCTGTACGAGACGGGCAAAGGCGTGGGCAAGAACGGGGAGGAAGCGATCAAATGGTACCGCAAAGCCCTCGCTCTTGGCAATGCCCGGGCACCATCCTGCCTGGGCCGCGCGTACGAGCGCGGACGCGCAGTGAAGCAGGACTTCCGTCTCGCCGTCGAATGGTACCGGAAAGGGGTTGAACGTGGAGACACTTACGCGATGGTTGCGCTGGGGAACCTCTACCGGCAAGGGAAGGGCGTGCCGAGGAACGGCAGCGAGGCCGTCAGGCTGTTCCGCATGGGCGCCCGGCGAGGAGACAGATACTGCATGGGCTATCTGGGGACTATGTTGGAGCGAGGAATCGGCGTGCCCACAGACCATCAGGAAGCGACCGCGTGGTATATGCGAGCCGCAGAGAGGGACTACGCATATGCGATGTACCGATTGGGGGTGAAGTATTTGGACGGCAAGGGCGTTCCGCGAAACCAGGAGCAGGGCTTGAGATGGCTGCGAAAGGCGGCTGAACGGGAAGACAGGAGAGCGATCCGCCGGCTTGGTTGGTGCTATTCCCGCGGAAAAGGAGTGCCGCAAGACTACCGCGAGGCACTGAAGTGGTACCGCCAGGGCGCGGAGCTGGGAGACCCGTGGTGCATGTACTACTTGGGGCAACTCCACGAGGACGGCCGGGCTGGGAACGGGAACGAGGCGCAAGCCGTCGAGTGGTACCGCAAGGGCGCTGAGAAGGGCAACAAGTACTGCATGGTCCGTCTGGGCGACCTCTACCGCTACGGCACATTCGTCGAGCGCGACTACGAGGAGGCCATCAAGTGGTACGAGATGGCTGCGGACAAGGACGACACGGTGGCCATGATGAGACTTGGCAGGATGTTCCAGTACGGGTACGGCCCACCGAGAGATCGAGAGGTCGCCAAGTACTGGTATGAGCAGGCCGCGGAGCGAGGGAACGCCAGGGCCAAGAGGAAGCTCGCCCTAAGCTACGGCGAGGGCAAGTGGTTCCGACGCCTGTGGGACAAGTCGTTCGCGGACTGCAGGGCCAGAGCGGAGAAGGGCGACGTGACGTCGATGACGAACCTGGGCTGGATGTACGAGCACGGCTTCGGCGTCGATGCGAACCGGGAGAAGGCCATCGAGTGGTACGCCAAGGCGACAAAGCAGGGCGACCAGAAGGCCAAGGCCCACCTGGCGCGGCTTGGGCCCGAGTAGGGCCCCAAGCCGCGCCGGCATCAGTACTGCGCCTTCACGTACCGGCGCCATTGGGCCTCCACCTGCCGCACGTCCACCCCCAACGCGCGCTCGAGCGCGGCCTTGGCTGGGGCGCCCTTCTTGGTGAGTTCGAGCAGCTTGCGGAACCGCTTGGGCTGCGTCTTCACCATCCACTCGACCACGCTGTACGCCATCGCGTAGCTGTCACTGTCGCTGCCGGCGATGGACTTCTTCGCCATCAGACGCTCCAGCCGCGGCTGGTAGAGCGCCGCGTCTACCCACTCGCGCACGCGGCGCTGGTGGCTGGCCAAGCCGCGGTCGTTGGGATCGTTAATCTGTTCGCACAATTGCGCGACGCCCTCGTGGAGCCAGGGCGGCGCGCGGTCGGGGCCGCAGTGGGCTTCGAGGAACGCGTGGCC
>JAJRTI010000588.1 GCA_024278415.1 Planctomycetota bacterium
CGGCCTGCGGCCGCAACCCTGGGCTAGAAGCCGGAAGCCCGTTGGGCTTCCCAACAGCGTTGCGTCAAGCGGAAACGCTGTCCATCGAACTCGCGCACGTTCATGGGGCCAACGACTGTTGCAATCGGCTGAAGTGTTACGGTGAAACTTGGTGTCTTGGTGTCTTCGTGGCCTCCGAACCTTCGTGGTTTGGCCATCGGAGGCCACAGAGCGATACGCATATGACCCACACCAAACAGCGAAGAACCCTCTTTTTGCGCCGGCCGCCTTGCTTGATTCGCGCCGGCGGGCGAGTAGAATGGCCGAACCATGTCCGTGCTGAAGCGAATCCTGCGGGACGCGTTGCGCTTCCGTGAGTTGGCCATTATTGCCGTGCTGGTCGCCGAGATCGGCATCTTCGCCTTTCTCTTGCACAAGCCCGGCCGGCCCAACCCCATGCTCGACATGGAGGTCTTGCTCGGCATCGTGCAGGACTCGACCGTGCTCTGCATCGCGGCTCTTGGTGCGTGCATGGTGATTGTGTCCGGCGGCATTGACCTCTCGGTCGGCTCGACCATTGGCTTGAGTTGCGTGCTCGTCGCGTTCACGATCCGCGCGGCGACGCCGTCGCTTGGCGCAGGCCCGGCCGCGTGCGCGGGCGTGGCCGCGGGCCTTGGCGGTGGCATGCTCGTCGGCCTCGCGTCGGGAGCGCTCGTCACCGCGGTGCGGCTGCCGCCGTTCATTGCGACGTTGGCCATGATGAGCATCGCCCGCGGCGTGGCGTTCCGCATCACCAAGGGCAGCACGATCCAAATCCCGGACTCGGCCTTCACCGAGCAGTTTGGCTCAGGCATGATCCCCTTCGGCCCGATCCAGATCCCTGTCACGGTTGCGTTGCTCGTCGTGCTCGCGCTGCTGGCCACGTTTTTCATGGCCCTCACGAAGTGGGGCCGGCAGATCTACGCGGTCGGCGGCAACGAAGAGGCTGCGCGCTTCGCCGGCGTGCGGGTCACGCGCATCAAACTGCTCGTGTACGGCCTGGCCGGGCTGTTCGCGGGCGCGGGCGGCGTGGTCTTCACCGCGTACTATGGCACCGGCCAGTCCACTGCGGCCATCGGCTGGGAACTCGACGCGATTGCCGCGGTGGTCGTGGGCGGCGGCAGCCTCAACGGCGGACGCGGCTCCATCATTGGCGCCTGCCTCGGAGCCATCATCTTCGGCGTACTCCAGAGCGGCCTGGCCATGCTCAACATGTCCGAGGACAAACAACTTATCGTTGGCGTCGTCATCATTGCTGTCGTCGCATTTGACCTGCTCACGTCGGCTGAGAAGAGGGCGTGAGACGTGAAGCGTAAAACGTAAAGGAGCTGCCCGTTCGTTGCGCATCACGCATCACGCATCACGCAATACGCAATACGCAATACGCAATACGCAATACGCAATACGCAATACGCAATACGCAATACGCAATACGCAATACGCAATACGCAATACGCAATACGCCTTACGTTTTACGTTTTACGCCTTGACCCCTCGCATCAAAGGAGCCCCCACAATGTACCGCAACCTCATCGTATCAGCTTTGGCGCTTCTGTGTGTGGCTGTGCTCGTTCCCGGCTGCGGCAAGCCGGAGCAGCCGGGCACTGGCGCTGAGGAAAATCCCATGGCCGAAGGCTCCGGCGCCAAGCCGCAAGCCGTGGACGCACCCGTCTTCGCGGTCATCCCCAAGCAAAAGGACAACCCCGTGTTCAGCTACGCCAAGGCCGGCGCCCTGGCCAAGGCCAAGGAGCTGGGCGTGGAGGTGATCTGGGACGCGCCGGAGCGCAACGACGAAATCAAGCAAGCCCAGATCGTCGAGACGTTCATCCGCCGCGGGGTGGACGGCATCGCGATCTCGTGCAGCAACCCCGACGTGCTCAAGAAGCCCATTGACAAAGCCGTGGCCAAGGGCATCCCGGTCGTCACGTGGGACAGCGACGCGCCCAAGAGCAAGCGCCAAGCCTTCTTCGGCGTGAACGACTACCAAGCCGGCCGCATCATCGCCGAGGAACTCGGCGCGCTGCTCGGCGGCAAAGGCAAGATCGCGATCATGACCGGCGTGCAAGGCGCACAGAACCTCACGCTGCGCGTCCAAGGCATCCTGGACGTGCTCAAGGAAAAATACCCCGGCATGAAAGTCGTGAACACGGCCTACTGCGGCGACGACGTGCCCAAGTCGGTGCAACTCGTCAAAAGCGTCATGAGCGAGCACCCCGACCTCGCCGGCTGGGGCATGGTCGGAGGGTGGCCGCTCTTCGCCAAGAACGGCCTCGACGCGATCACGCCCGGCAAGACGAAGGTCGTGTCCGTCGATCCGTTGCCGGAGTGCTGGCATTGGATCAAGGATGGCTACGCCCAAGTCATGATCGGCCAGAAGGTCTTCGATTGGGGCGCTAAGAGCGTCGAACTGCTCGACAAGCTCCACAAGGGCCAGAAGCTCGACGAGGCCGACGAGAAGGGCTTCGTCGATTCCGGCGTGGACATCGTTGTGCTGGACAAGTCGAAGTTCAAGGATCCGAGCCGCTACATGTCGCTGGCCGAGTACAAGGCCATGTTCCAAGCGCGGCAGGCCGCGGCGAAATAGGGATCAACTCGGGGACATGAACCAAGGACGCGAAGCGTCCGACTTCGTGTCCCCGGAATCCAGAGTCTCCCCCTTGCGTATCCTCTACATCTCTGGCGAGCCCTTCCCCAGCAGCGGGGCCGGCGGCATCCACGTCGCGGAAGCCGCGACGAACCTCCGCGCGCGGGGCCATGACGTCGCGCTCGTCGGGAGCC
>JAJRTI010000589.1 GCA_024278415.1 Planctomycetota bacterium
CGCGCGCCAGCCCCAGCGCGCACGGGAAGTGCTGTCGCGCGCGCCGGACCATCCGGCAGTCAAAGCGCTGTTGCGCAAGTTGATGGCCGGGCCTTGAGTGCGCCGCTATGGCCTCGCGCAGCACGGCGCGGCAACCGATCGTAGCCGCAGCCGCCAGGCTGCGGGATGCCCCCAGGAAAAAGACTCTAGATCCGCTGACCAGCTCCCGGCTCCCGCATGCTGGCGCATGCGGCTACCGCGCCCGGCATGCGGCTACCGCGCCCGCGAGCCCCCCTCCTTAGGTGAAACGACATGGAGACCCCCCCCGACCTCACACTCCCCTTCGGCGACATGGCCGCCATGGGCATTTACCTGCTCGTGGTTGTGGTCATGGGCTTTTGGTTCTCGCGTGACGAGAAGACGAGCGAGGATTTCCTCCTCGGCGGCCGAAGCGTCCCGTGGTACGCGGTCGGCATCTCATACATGATGTCGCTGCTGAGCACGTACTCCATGGTCATGGTGCCGGGCGAGATCTTCAACAACGGCCTCTCGCTGTGGATGCTGGGGCTGCTCGCGCCGTTCACCACGATCCTCTCGTTCTACATCTTCATCCGCTTCTACTTCCGTCTGCAATCGTTCACGCCGTTCGAGTATCTCGAGCGCCGGTACGACAAGAACGTGCGCCTGCTCGTGAGCGTGATTTACCTGTGGACGCGTCTGCTCTACTTAGCCATGGTGCTCTTCGCCACGTCCAAGGTCTTCCAGGGCGGCGCGGGCTGGTCCCCGTGGAAGACCATCCTGCTGGTGGGTGTCATTGGCATCGTCTACACGGTGCTCGGCGGCATGAAGGCCGTGATCTGGACGGACGTGCTCCAGTTCTTCGTGCTCGGCGGCGGGTTGATCGTGGCCATCGTGTACTGTGTCATGGAGACGGGCGACGGCTTCTTCGGCGTGATCACGTACGCGCTCGACCACGGCCGCGGCCCCACGCGGTACGCGGAGGCGAGCTTCTACTACTTCAACCCGTACGTGCGGCTCTGCTTCTGGCTGTTGCTGCTCGGCCGGTTCACCGAGCCGCTATTCTACAGCAGCGCGGACCAGATCTCCGTGCAGCGGCTGCTGAGCACGAAGTCCTACGAGGACGCGAAGAAGGCCATCTTTGCGAACGCGTTCCTCAGCATGCCTTTCATGCTCGCGCTGTGGTACATCGGCCTGGCGATCTTCACGTATTACTCGCAGCACCCCGACCCAAGCGTCACCGCCGGCGACATCGCTTTCTTCCGGTTCGTCACCACCAAGCTCCCCACCCCCATGCCGGGGCTCATCTTCGCGGCCATGCTCGCCGCGGCCATGTCCACGCTCGACTCCGGCATGAACAGCCTCTCCGCGGTGTACGTGAAGGAGCTGCACATCAAGTTTGTGAACCCGTCCGCATCCGAATCGGAGCAAGTCCTCATGTCTCGGTTCGCCACCGTCGCGGTCGGCGCGTTCGCCGTGGGGCTGGGCATCGTCATCGCGGAGACTTCGCAGACGCTGCGCCAGTCCGTGGTGGAAGCCGCGACGATCTTCGGCAGCCTAGGCGTGGTCATTTTGCCGGCCTACCTGCTCGCGGTCACGACGGAGCGCGCCAGCAGCCGGCTCATCTGGCTCTTGGCGTCGTTCTGTTGGGGCATCAGCTTCGGCGCGGTCACGTGGTACTCCTTCTCCCGCACGGGCCTGACCGGGCCAATCCCGGCCTGTGCCCCGCTCATCCCCATTGGGCTCTCTGCGGCGTTGCTCGCGCTCGGCGCAGCGATCGGGCGGGGCGGCCGCCGCCGCGGCTTCGTCGTCGCCGCGGCGCTTTTCCCACTGGGCTACGGCCTCTGCATGGGCTTCTGGTATCTTATGGGCCGCTTCACCGCGGGCGGCGAACTCAGCTTCCAGTGGGTCGGCATCATGGGATTCGTGCCGTTCCTCGTGTTGGGCTATGGCTACGTGTGGCTCTTTGGCAAGAAGCAAGCCCCTGAGAAGCACGTGGGCCTCACGCTGTGGACGATGAACGCCAAGTTGATCGAGGAGTAGCCCGGCGCGGCTCCAACACCATGCCCATGCCACAACCGAAAGTCATTGTCATCGGCGCAGGCCCGGCCGGGCTCATGGCCGCGATCCAGGCCGCGCGGGCCGGCGCGCGGGTGGTGCTCGTGGAGCAACTCGCCCGGGCCGGCGCGAAGCTGCTGGCCACCGGCGGAGGCCGGTGCAACCTCACCAACACGCTCCCGCAAGCGGACTTTGCCGCGCGCTTTGGCAAACAGGGCCGGTCCATGCTCCCAGCGCTCCAGGCGTTGGACTCGCGTGCCCTGCGCCGGTTCTTCGAGGAGCGCGGCGTGCCCACGGCCAGCGCCGACGGCTTCCACGTGTTCCCCGCGTCCAACCAAGCGAGTGACGTGTTGGCCGTGTTGCTGCGCGAGTGCGCGACGCTCGGCGTCGAACTCAGGCTCGGCCGCAAGGCCGCCGGACTCCGCCTCGCCAACGCCGCGGTGGCGGGTGTGGAGTTGGACGACGGGGCTCTGCCTTGCGATCGCGTCGTGGTCGCGACGGGCGGCAAGAGCTACCCCCGGCTTGGCGGTATCGGCGGCGGGTACGCGCTCGCGGCCCAAGCCGGCCACACCATTGTTCCGCCCGTTCCGGCTCTGGCTGCGCTCGACACGCGGGAAACGTGGCCGGGCGAGTGCGCCGGGATCACCATGCCGGCCGTGCGCCTGCGCATCGACTTGCCCGCGCACCGGCGGCAGGCCAAGGAAGGCGACCTGCTCTTCACGCACTCCGGCCTCTCCGGGCCGGCCGCGCTCGACCTATCGGGCGACGTCGCGCAGTTGCTTCAGGACCGCGAGGAAGCGCCGCTCAAGCTGCATCTGCTGCCAGAGGCGCCGGAAGCCGCGTGGCGGCAGCGGTTCGAGCACTGGCGCCGCGACAGCGGACGCAAGCACCTGCGCAACCTGCTGTCGCACCATCTGCCGCAGAAGCTGGCCGACGTCGCCTGCGCGCAGGCGGGAGCCGTGGCGAACGTGCGCGCCGCGGAGCTGCCCAAGAACGCCATGAACGCTCTCGCCGCCTGGCTCGCGGCCGCGCCGCTCACCGCGACGGCCACGGCCGGCTTCGACAAGGCCATGGCCACCCGCGGCGGCGTCGCGCTTAGACAGGTCGACCCCAAGACGCTGCGGAGCAAGCTCGCGGCCGGGCTTTACTTTGCCGGCGAGGTGCTCGACCTCGACGGCCCGTGCGGCGGGTACAATCTCCAATGGGCGTTTTCGAGCGGCGATCTCGCCGGGCGCTCGTGCGCGCGGCGCGGAGAGGACGCGTGACCACTCCAGAGCAACTCGCGGAGCGCCGACGGGCGGGCGTTCAGCTCCGAGGCGAACGCCTTCTGCTGCGCACCCCCACCCTCGACGACGCGCGGGCGCTCGACACTCTCCTCTGCACGGACGCCGCGCTCCGGCAGGCGCTGGGCATACAGCGCAGCCTGCCTGTGGATCCCGAGGGATGGCTGGAGGATTCGGAGCGCTGGTGCCGGGGCACGAGTTCGATCTCGTTCGCAATCGTGAACGAAGCCCACGCCACGATTGGCCTGATCTCGCTCAGCCACATCGACCGCGCCGCGGCCGACGGCGAGATTGGCTACTGGCTGGGGAGCGCGCACTGGGGCCAAGGGTACGGCACGGAGGCGTTTGGGCTCGTGCTGGCGTACGCGCGGGAGTTGGGCCTCAAGAAGCTCTCCGCGACGGTCGACCGCAAGAACGTCGCGTCCTGGCGTATCTGGCTGCACTATGGAGCCAAACGGCGCATCGACGATGAGGGCCGCGTCGAGTTCGCCATCAGCTTCCAGGGAAACCCGCGCTAATCCGCCACGGTCCCCTTGAACACGAGCGTGCCGAACTCGCGCGCGTCGCCAAAGCCGGTGTGCAACACGGACCAGGTGATGAGTTCCGCGTTGCTGTTGGGCGTCGCGGGCCGGTGGCGGGCGATGTTGAAGCGCCACTTCGTCCCGGGCTTGGGCTGCACGCCAAGCGACCTAAACGGCACCGCGGCCTCGACGGTCCACATGCCCTTCTGCGCGCGGCCCGCGGTCTTGGCGCCGTGCTCCCAACGGCCCACCGGCAGCAGGCCGAGCGAGTCGCCGCGCGCGTTGATGATGAGTTGGTGCGTGGTCTTGGGGTCGCCGTCCACGTCGAACCACAGCTCCACCTCGTCGTCCCGCCAGATGTTCGGGCCGCCCGCGATCGGCGCGGTGCGGTCGGGCTCCTGGCACTGGATGCCAATGTAGAGGTAGTTGGCGTCGTAGAACAGCCGCGCCCGCGTCCACACTCGGGGCAGGCCGGCTTCGTTGAGCAGTACGAAGTCGTTGATCTGCGCGGCCTCGCGCCAGGCCTCTTCGTCCATGACGCCGTCGATGTCCGGGATGAACGTCGCCTTGGGCACTTCCACGACGCGCGGCTTCTTGAACGACGCCTTCCGATCGGCCAG
>JAJRTI010000590.1 GCA_024278415.1 Planctomycetota bacterium
ATGAAGATGCCAAGCCGCTGGTAGAGCGGGAAGAAGTAGGCCTGCATGACCAGCTCGACGATGACCACAAAGGTGGCGATGACGACGATGTACGCCGCAATGCGCACCTTGCGCGGAATCACGTTGCGCAACGCGGAGATGATGATGTTCGAACAGAGCAAGACGAATGTGACGGCCAGGCCCATGCCCAGACCATTGGCCGCGGACTTGGTCACGGCCAGGGTTGGGCAGAGGCCGAGCACGAGCCGGAAGGGCGGAGCTTCTCGCCACAAGCCTTTGATGAATTCGCCAGTGAGGGTCTTGGCCATGAGTTAGCTGCTGTGATGCGCGCGCAAGCATGCTGGGCAAGCCGGGCTGTTCGTAGTAGGGCGATTTATCGCCCGTCGGTAAAGCTGCCGAAACGGGCGATGAATCGCCCTACGACAAGCCTGCAGCGTCGGCCGCTCAGATCAGCGCGTCTCCGAGGGGAAATCCCTGTTGATTACCTGTTGCTTGATTTCAGCATACCGCTTCACATTCTCTCGAACGGCCGCGCACGCGGCTCGCGAGGAGATCGTGGCGCCGGTCACCGCGTCGATGTCGCCGGCGTCTTTCTTGACGTGGAAGTTGCTGTCGATCGGCCGGCCGGCAAAGCCGTCGGTGAACGCGTCTTGCGTCACGCGTGCGCCGATGCCGGGGGTTTCTCTGTGCGAGGTGATTCCGATGCCGAGGAGGCGGTCGGTCTTCACGTCGTACCCGACCATGACGCCCATCTGCCCGCCGAACCCTTCCGCTGTGGTCTCGTAAGCCAGAGACGCGATCTCGCCTCCTTGCCTGCCGATGAAGACGGTCACCTGATCGTCGCCGAGCTTGACGAGCCGGCGATCCTGAACCGGGTTGTTCGTGGCGGACGCCAAGACCTTCCTCACCGCCGGGCCTTTGACGTAGCGCATGACCTGATCTTCGATGCGATCGGCCGTGGCGTGCTTGACCCCAGCCAGCAGGAAGCCGCAGACGCCGCAGATGGCGGCCATGACCAGGATCATCTTCGCGCTTTCCATCAGGCCGCCCTCCTTGGCCTCGCCCGGCGCGCATCCAGCAGCGGGCTCAGTATGTTCATGAGGAGGATGGCGAAGAACGTTCCGTCGGGGTATGCGCTCCAAGTCCTGAGCAAGACGGCGAGGGCGCCGCCACCCAGCCCGAAGAGCACCTTGCCACGCGAACTCACAGGAGAGCTGGCGTAGTCCGGGGCCAGGAAGAACGCACCGATCACGACGTTGCCCGCGAGCAGATGGAAGAGGGGCGAGGCGAACCTCGCACCGTCGGCCATCCAGAAGACCGCCGACATGAGGGCCACGCCGGCGAGGAAGCACACTGGGGTGCGCCACGAGATCAGGCCCCGAAGGATCATGAATAGCCCGCCGATGCCCAACCACAGAACCGACGTGCACCCAATGCCGCCGGCTTCGTTGCCGACGAACAGATCGAACATGCTAACCCCGCTCAGCGCGGACGCGCCATGCTTCCACAGCACTCCCAGCGGATACGCGACCGCGGCGTCGATGTCGTAGTTCACCAGCGCGACATCGAAGTTCATCTGCGCTTTCCACGAGATCTTGAGCGCGGCCCAGCCGACGAGGACCGCGTTGAAGGGGTTGCTGCCCAGGCCGCCAAAGACCTGCTTGCCCACGAGGATGCACACGAAGCTGCCGACCATGACCATCCAGAAGGGCGCGCTGGCCGGCAAGATGAGCCCCAGCAGCAGGCCGTCGAGAATCGCGCTGCCGTCGGTGACGGTGATGGGCTTCTTGAAGAGCTTCTGGACGAGCGCTTCCGAGACGACGCAGCACACCACGGCCAGGGCGATCACGCGCGCGGCGTCGATGCCGTAGAGGTGGATGCCCCACGCGGCCGCGGGCATGAGCGCGAGCGCCATCCCGTACATGGCCGACTTGATGCTCGCGCCGCAATGCCAATGGGGCCCGTACGACACGACGAGGCTGGGTGTCTTCATGGCTGGCCTCCCTTCGCGGCAGACTCCGCGGCGAGTTCGGCCTTGGCCAACTTTAGCAGGTGGATCAGCGGCCGCCGCGCGGTGCAGCTATACGCGCACAAGCCGCATAGGATGCAAGCGTCGATGTCCAGCTCCCGACACCGCTCGAACAGCCCGTACTCTGAATACCGGCAGATGAGGTCCACCCGCAGATCCATGGGACATGCGGCCGAGCACTTGCCGCAGTTGAGGCACGCGTTCGGCTCGAACGCGGCCACGTCCGTCTCGTGCTGCACCGTGATGGAGTCGGTCTCCGGGGTGACCGCGAAGTCTGTGGAGTAGCACGCCACCCCGCGCATGACTCCGCCGGTGATCAGCTTGCCGTTCGCGCCCAGGTCGATGTCGTGCTCTTGGAGGATAACGTCGATCGGCGCGCCAATCCTGGCGCGGAGGTTCTTGCAGAGGCCGGTGCTTAGGACGGACAGCGTGAGGAGTTTGTCTTGAACAGGCTTGCCGGACTTCAGCGCCGCGACCATGGCGAACAACCGTTCGATGCCGACCACGAACCCGTCGGCCGCCGCTCCGTTCGGGTCGCCCAGCCGCCGGAGTATCACTTCGGGGAGCCCGTTCGGGTAGACTGGGTCGAGTTCAACGATCTCAGCCTGCGCCCCCGCATGGCGCTCGGTCAGATTGCGGAGTTGCGGGGTCGTGGCCACGACGATTCGCGCGGCGCCTGTAAGCGCCTTGAGAAGCGAGACGGCATCGGGGAGCATGGCCGCGTCTTCTCTGAGAGTCTGCTGGTTGATGGCCTGCGCGGGGTCGAGGTCGAGGCCATTCACAACCGCGATACTGGCCTGCGAGGGGACATCGATATGGCATCCCAGATCGGAAAGAGCGGCGGCCAATTCGTCCCTCTGCCGCCCCTCGAAGTCGGGCAGGGGGGACAGGCCTTCTTGGATGTCGTCTTCGCCTGCAACGTCCAGCGAGATGGATGTCAGCGTCAGACCATCGGGGCCCCGGAAGGAACTGACGTCCGTCACGTCGCCTGTGACAGGCGAGACGAGATCCGGCGCGAGACGCTGGCCGGTTTTCACGGCGGCCCCTGTCTCAACTTCCAGGCGGTCGTGCTCGGTGAAGAGCCGCACCCGCGTCGGCACGGAGGCCTTCTGAATCGGCACGATGTCCGTGTTCAGCCGGATGCGCGGCGCCCAGAAGCTAAAGAAGGAAGCGGTCTGCATTTCAGAGGTCAGAGGTCAGAAGTCAGAAGTCAGAAGTCAGAGGGCAGAGGGCAGAGGGCAGAAGGCAGAAGAAGGAAAGCCCGGTCTCATGTGTCATTGGCTATGACAGAAGCTGCATGGCTTGTCTGCGTGGCAACTCACACACTTCGCCCCGATGCGACGTTGGTGAACCTTTTCTTTCACGTTCCTGTGGGTCTCTTTGCC
>JAJRTI010000591.1 GCA_024278415.1 Planctomycetota bacterium
TAGGGCTCCAGGGAACGGGCTTCACGGCAGGGGAGAGGGGCAACGGCGCGGGGCAATGCCACACCATGGAGGCGCTGGGCATCCCGCGGCACGCGCAACTGTATCATATCTTTTTCTCGCGCATCCAATGTATCCACACCGATGGGCAGGCCGGGCCATTCCGCGCCCCTCTTGTATTCCGGCCGCCTTCCGGGGAAAATAGCGCTTTCGCCAACTCAGCCCATGGAGTCAACTCATGCCCAGGGATCGCGTTTCTCGTCGCTCGTTCATCAAGGGCGCTGCGGCCGCGGCCGCGCCGCTGTTCGTTCCCTCGTCCGTGTTTGGAGGGCCCGGCAAGACCGCGCCGAGCGATCGGCTGGCCATCGGCTCGATCGGCATCGGCGGCATGGGCGGCGGGCACCTCAGCCGCTACCTGGGCCGGCGTGACACACAAGTGCTCGCGGTCTGCGACGTGGACGGCGTCAAGCGCGGCGAGGCCCAGAACAGGGCGAACACGAAGTACGCGGACCTGCGCAAGAAGGGCTCGTACCAAGGCTGCGCGGCGTACAACGACTTCCGAGAGCTGCTCGCGCGCGACGACATCGACGCGGTCGTCATCGCGACGCCCGACCACTGGCACGCGATCATCGCGATCGAGGCGGCCAAAGCGGGCAAGGACATCTACTGCGAAAAGCCGCTGAGCCTGACCATCCGCGAGGGCCGCGCCATGGTCGACGCGGTGCGCCGGTACGGCCGGGTGTTACAGACCGGCAGCCAGCAGCGCTCCGGGTACGGCGGCAAGTTCCGCTTCGCCTGCGAGATGGTGTGCAGCGGCCGCATCGGCAAACTCAAGACCGCGCACGTCAGCGTCGGCGGCCCGTCCAAGGACTGCTACCTCCCAGCCGAGCCGACGCCGGAGGGCCTGGACTGGGACATGTGGATCGGCCCTGCGCCGTGGCGGCCGTATCACCATCTCATCCATCCGTTCAAGTGGCGCAGTTGGCGGGACTATTCCGGCGGCGGCATGACCGACTGGGGCGCGCACCACTTCGACATCGTGCAGTGGGCGCTCGACATGGACACGAGCGGGCCTGTGGAAATCTATCCGCCCGACGGCAAGGAGCACAAGCGGCTCACGTACGTGTACGCCAACGGCGTTGAGGTCTATCACGGCGGGTACACCGGCAAGGGCAGCGGCATCACCTTCACCGGCACGAAAGGCTGGATCGAGGTGAGCCGCGACCACCTGGCCACGTACCCCGCATCGATCATGAAGGAACCCACGCGTCCGGACGAGGTGCACCTCTACAACAGCCAGGACCACGCCGGCAACTGGCTCGAGTGCATCCGCACGCGGCGCCGGCCCATCTGCGACGTCGAGATCGGCTGCCGTTCGGTCACGGTGTGTCTGCTCGGCGACCTGGCGTATTGGCTCAAGCGGCCGCTCAAGTGGGACCCCGCGAAGGAGCAATTCGTGGGCGACGAGTTGGCCAACCGCTGGCTCGACCGGCCCAAGCGCGCGCCTTGGCGATTGGGATAGGGATGCCGCGCGGGCTTACGCCGGCCGGCATTCCCAAATTGGGAACATTGCATGCGCCTCTCTGCATACCTTTGCATCGTCACCTTGGCGCCCAGCCTCGGCTGGGCCGCACCCGCCCAACTCACCCGCGGCCCTGGCGACGACACCGAGGCCGCGTGGGCGCCGGATGGGACGCGGATCGTCTTCCAATCGGACCGGGGCGCGGCCCGCCGGCGCATGGGGGTATTTGTCCTCGATCTCAAGACGCGCCGGGTGACGCGCCTGGAGACGGGGCCTGGGCACGCGTGCTTTCCCGCGTGGTCGCCGGATGGGCAGTGGATCGTGTACGCGCACGCGCGCTTCACGCAGACCGCGCTCGAGGCGTACCGCAGCAAGAGCCAGAACGGCTACAACCTGTACGCGGTTCCCCTCGCGGGCGGCGCGCCGCGGCGGCTGACGAAGGGCCGGTATCGCGACTACTGCCCCGCGTTCAGCCGCGACGGCAAGACGGTGTACTTCTCCTCCACACGCGGCCGGCCGGCCAAAGGGCGCTTCGCGGGAGTGCAGGTCATGGCCATGCCGTTCGCCGGCGGCGAGCCCCAAGCGTTGATCCAACCGCCGCCAGGGGATCACGCAGCCGTGCAGCCAACGACCTCGCCGGACGGCAAGATCCTCGCGTACGGCTACATCGCCGGCTTCCGGGGCAACTGGACCCTCCGCCTGGCGCGGGCCGCTGCGCCGGAGGACACGGCCGCGCTCACGGACGTGGACCGCTCGTTCTACGGGCCGCGGTGGCATCCGACCGAGCCGGTCCTCGCCTGCACCGGGTATGAGCCGGGCGACGCGGGCTGGAACGTGTGGCTCATCCACGCCAAGACCGGCCAGCGCTTGCGCGTCACGTCCGGCCCCGGCAACTCGCGCTGCCCGGCCTGGTCGCCCGACGGCAAGCGGCTGGTGTTCGAGAACAACCAGACCGGCCGCTACAAGCTCTACGCGATCGACGCTCCCCCGCTGCCGCGGCGCAAGCCCATGAGCGAAGCGGACCGCGCCGCGGGCGCGGTGCTGCACTATTCCTTCGCGTCGCGGTCCGACAAGACCGTGGCCGACCAAAGCGGCCGCGGCAACGACGGGCTAGTCGTGGGCGAAGTCCAATGGAGCGAGGCCGGCGCGCGCCTCACCAATGACGGAGCGTACATCACCGTGCCCCAGCCCAAGGGCCTCGACTTCAGCATGGATGCATTTTCGGTGAAGGCGACCGTGACGCTGACCGAGCGCGTCGATCGCCTCGCGTTCATCTGCATGGGCAAATACGCCGGCAACACGCTAGGCTGGCAACTCTTCGTGGACAAGCGCGGCCGGGCCTTGTTCAACTCCCGCACCCCGGAGCTGCGGTACGTCGGCGTCGCGTCGGACCGGCCGTTGCCGCTTGGCCGGCCGATCACAATCGCCGCGGTGCGCCACGCGGACGGCCGCGTCACGATCTTCGTGGACGGCGAGCAGCAGATCAGCGCCAACGTGGGCGCGACCCGGTCCTACGGCAAGCCCATCGAGGTGCGTGTCGGCCGGCAGCATAGCGGGGCATGGCCTTTCTGCGGCTGGATTCGCGAGGTGGCCGTCTACCGGCGCGCGCTGTCGGCAAGCGAACTCATGAGCGAAACGCTCGATCGCTTTTGGGGAAATGTGGAACCGCAAAGACGCAAAGGGGCGCAAAGAGAGAAAGGAGGGAAGGTTGAATAGAATCGCCCCTCGCATGTTGTCAGCCCTTGCGCTGTTGCCGCTGGCCGCCACGATGGCCGGCGAGCCGTTCGAGATCGCGGCGTGGGTGGACCACTTCGACTTCGCGCGCGTTTTCGATTCGGAGAAGCCTGAAGGGCTGGCCGCAATCCTCGACCACGTCGCGGAGACCGGCGCGACGACGATCCTGTGGCGCAACTGCGGCGGCGCGACCATGCGCTACCAGAGCAAGGAGGATGCCCACCACCACGACAGCGTCATTGACAAACGCCGAGTCCCCATGAACGGCCAGCCCCACGGCTGGGTGCGCTACGGCGCAGCCGAGCCGGACATCATCCGCACGATGGTGAAGCTCTGCCGCGAGCGCGGGCTGCGCCCCGGCATTCATTGGCCGTACGAGGAGACGCACTTCGCCGGCTGGACCATCGGCCGGTGGAACCTGGAGCATCCCCAGTTCTGGGCCCGCAGCGCGTTTGGCCGGCCGTGGGCCGGGCGGTGCAGCGTCGCGTACGAGCCGGTCGTGGAGCACAAGCTCGCGCTCGTGGACGAACTCGTGGCGCGCGGCATCGAGGTGCTCTTCATCGACTACTGGCGCAGCGGCGGGTGGGGCCCGGCGTACGAGTACGTCCCGCCTGTGGTCGAGAGCTACCGACGCAAGCACGGCTCCGCTCCGCCGACGGACTGGCGCGACCCCGCGTGGATCAAGCACGTCGCGGAA
>JAJRTI010000032.1 GCA_024278415.1 Planctomycetota bacterium
GCGACCGTCAGGGCGCCCTCTGCGCCGATCGCGATTCGCCACACGAGCGGAAGGCCCTCACGGGCCTACTACAAACGCGACGTCGCCGGCTTGTGGCGCCACAGCACAGGTAGAACAACTGGGGTTTTGCAAGTGGCTCATGCTACTCAACGGGCCACAGGGAGAAGGTCGCAATCTCGCTCTCGCAGCGGATACGCATGTGCGGGCCGGTTGTGCCGAGGCCGCGGCTCACGAACAGATAGCCGCCGCCCAGATCGAAGAGCCCCGCCACGTGCTCCCGCTCCATGCGCTGGAGCCACATCTTGGGCACGAACGGCAGATTGAACTGCCCACCGTGCGTGTGGCCGGTGAGCGACAGGAGCACGCCGCGCTTGGCCGCGTCGAACGCCGACGCCATGTGGTGCGACAGCATGACCTTCACCGCGCGCTCAGGCAGGCCGTGCAACGCAGCGTCCAGGTCGGCCTCGCCGAAGAACGGATCGTCCAATCCGACCACGTAGAGCGACTCGTCGCCGGGGATCGCCGGCACGGCCTCGTTGTTCAGCAGCGTCGCGCCCTTGGCCGCGAGCGCGTAACGGATCGCGTCTTCGTCGAGCCGCCAGTTGCGCTCCCAGTTGCCCATCGTGACCCAGATGCCGTAGCGCGTGCGCAGCCGCGACACGAGGTGGAGGATGGGGTCGAGTTTGCGGCTGCGGTTGATGAAGTCGCCGGTGATGCACACGGCCTCCGGCTCCTCCGCGTTCACTGCGTCGGCGAGGCGGTCGAGCCGGCTGTCCACGTGGCCGCAGTGCAAATCCGACAGGTGCGTGAAGCGAAAGCCCGCCAGCCGCGGCGGGAGCCCGGGCGCCGCAAGCCGGAAGCGGAGGCGCTTCACTCTTTGCCCCCACAGTCGCAGGGGTTTTCCCCACAGGCCGGGCAGCCCTTGGCGTACTTCTGGACCGCGTCCTCCAACTCGATGCCCTTGATGCTCGCCAGGGTCGACAGCCAAGCGAACACGTCCGCGATCTCTTCCCGCAGCTCCTCTTCCGTGCCCTCGCGCAGCGCGGTGGCCAGCTCGCCCACTTCCTCGACAAACCACATGAACGTGCCGCCAAGCCCGCGCTCGCTGTCGCGCTTGAGATAAAGGTCTTCGATAAGACGTTGGAACTCGGTGATGGTCATGGGCAGAGGGGGAGGCAGAGGAATGATGGAAGAATGGAATGGGGGAATGGGGGAATGGGGGGCGCCTTCCAGCATTCCACTATTCCAACGTTCCAGTATTCCGCCGCTGGCGCTATTCGATTCGCAGCACGTTGGGGCCCGCGGCGGTGGTCTTGATCGTGCGCTTCTCGACGCGCTTGTTCGTGAAAGTGATCTGCACCGTGTACTGGCCGGGCGGGCAGCCGAAGTGGGCCACGGCCGGCAACTGGTTGCCCCAGCCTTCCGTGCGGCACACCTCGCGGTAGCCCACGAGCTTGCCAGCAACCGTGCGCAACTCGATCTTGGCGTTCAGCGGCCGTGTCTTCGGGCCAAGCTCGACGCGCAGGTACTGGCATTGGCCGGTGATGACCGCCTGGTTGATGTAGAACACGTTGGGGCCGCGGAGGTTGCTCACGAAAAGATCCAGGTCGCCGTCGCCCTCCACGTCGAAGAACGCGAGCCCGCGTGCGGTCGCGGCCTCGTCCTGGATGATGCGGAAGCTCTTCGTCTTGTCCTCGAACGTGCCGTCGCCGTTGTTCGAGTAGAGCCTGTCGGACGAATACCACCGGCCCACATAGAGGTCCAGGTCGCCATCGTTGTCCACGTCGCCCCAGGCCGCGGTGCAGCCCCTCTCCGACACCTTGAGCGCACCCGTCTTGGCGGTCACGTCCGTGAAGTGGAACTTCCCGTCGTTGCGGTAGAGCTTGTTCCCGTTGCTCATGGGCACGAACACGTCCAGGTCGCCATCGTTGTCGTAGTCGCCCAATGCGAATGCGATGCGCTGGCGGCTGGTGAAGTCGATCCCGGAGTCTTTGATCCGCTCGAACTTCTTGCCGCCCATGTTGCGGGCCACCAACACTCGGCGTCCGCGGAGGTTGTAGAGTAAGTCGGGATATCCATCCTTGTCCAGGTCGGCCACGGCCGGGAAATCGCTCAGGCCCACGCCGATGCCCTTGCGCCCCAAGCCGGCCGCGTCGCTCACGTCCTCGAACCGCGGCTTGGCCTTGCCGGTGTTGCGGAAGAGCAGCAGGCCGTACGCGCCGTTGGCCACGAGCACGTCGGGCCGCCCGTCCCGGTTGTAGTCGAGCCAGGCGATGCCTTCCGCGCTGTAACTCCGCTGCCGCGGCAGCAGGTCCGCCTTCTCGGCGAAGGCCCACGTGGGCGGCCCGGCGCTCTCGAACAGGTTGAGCTTCCAACTGCTCGACATGACGAGGTCCAGGTCGCCGTCCGCGTCGTAGTCCGCCCACGCGGCCGAACGCGCGCGGCTGACGATAGCGGCCTTGTTGTCCGTCGGCGCGAACGTACCGTGATCGTTTCGGAACAGGCGCGTGCCCTTGCGGTTCTCTGCGCACACGAGCAGATCCAGGTCGCCGTCTCCGTCGTAGTCGCGCGGCGACACGCTGGTGGCCTTGGACGCGAGGTCGCGCAGCGCCGCGTACGTGGCCATGTCCGTGCCCTTGCGAAACCCGGCCACGCCAAGCGTGCGCAGGGACACGTCCTCCTTGGTCGCGATGCCCGCTTCTGGGGACTCGCTCACGAGGCAAACGACATACGTCTCGCCTGACTCGAGATTCCGCAGCGTGACTCGGTGGTTGCGGCTGAACACCTTGGTGCGCTCGGAGCCCATCTCGAACGGCGTGAACTTGCCGTACGTGGCCTGCGAGTCCGCGGGCAAGTTGGTGTGCCAGGTGACCGTCGCCGCGGTCTCGCTCACATCCGTGATCCGGACGTCGCTGATCGTCAGGCCCACCGGCTTGCGCACGATCCCCTCGTCGGCGGGCTCCGGCGCGCGAGGCCGCCCGCGCAGCAACACGATGGGCGCCACGAGCGCGGCGATGAGCACGTAGATGAGGGCGTGTCGGGTCTTGGCGGTGTGGGGCATGAGGCGGGGAGGCCGTCGTCAGGCGCCTGTCGCGGCCAAGCAGGGGGGCTGTCGGCTCTCAATACACACAAGGAGTTTTCGATTATAGCCGGAAACACGCCCAGCGTGAAGGCATGGCGCAAGCGGTGCGCGGAGTCGTGCGTGGTCCGGCAGCATTTCAGCCGAGTGCAACAGGGACAGCGCCCCCGCCGACGCGGGGTCGGTGGGGGGCCAGCGAGGTAAGACCCCTCTTTGCACTCGGCTGAAATGTTACGCAGTCCGTATCCAGAGCGCGATCGGAGATACGCGATACGCCGTACTTCACAAAGCGGGCTTCGCCCGCAACCCAAGGCTTCTGGCTGTCATGGATCAGAGGCGAGACGTGGCGTGTGGAGGGCAGCTTCGCTGTTCCGTATTGCGTATTGCGTATTCGGATCGCGATTCGAGATACGGAATACGCAATA
>JAJRTI010000592.1 GCA_024278415.1 Planctomycetota bacterium
AGGGTTGCGAGCTTCGCTCGCGAACCCTGGGCTGGTTTACGGAAGCCCGTTGGGCTTCCCAGAGGCCGAACCCGCCCGGACCGGCCAAAGGCTCAGCCACGTTTTCTGCGCATGGCTGTAGCACTTGGCTGAAATGTTACACCACAGAATGGAACGCACTGACGTGCGTGCTACCAGCGGGCCCGCGCCTGTCGCGATAGAGGCGACACATGCGTATCGCTCTGCCGCCTCCCATGGCCAAACCGAGAAGGTTCGGAGGCCACGAAGACGCCAAGACGCCAGGTGTCACCAGGGATAGGCCACGCGTCGCACGTCACGAACGACCAATAACCCACAACTGACGCCATGATCCTCTACGTCGTTGAACAAGGCAGCTCGATCCACAAGACCGGCAACCGGCTCCTGGTGCGCAAGGACGGGCAGGACCTCGCGGAAGCCGAATGCGCGCACTTGTCCGCGGTGCTGATGTTCGGCCGCGTACAGGTGACCACCCAAGCGCTCCACCTCCTGCTGCGCCACGGCATCGAGCTGGCACTCTTCACCCAAAACGGAAAGCTCCTGGGCCAGCTCACCCCGCCGACGGCCAAGAACCTGCCCCTGCGCAAGGCGCAATACGACAAGGAACGCGACCCCGCGTTCGCACTGCGCCAGGCCAAAGCGGTGTTGGCCGCCAAGCTCCACAACTCGCGCGAAGTGCTCAAACGCCACGCGCTCGATACGCCGGGCGAGCAGCCCGAGGCCCAAGCCGCCGCGGCCCGCATCAGCGCGCTCCTGCCCAAGCTCCACGAGGCCGTAGAAGCCGCCTCGCTCCTGGGCGTGGAGGGGGCGGCCGCAGCCGCATACTGGGGCGCGTTCCCCACGTTGCTCAAAGCCCACGGCTTGGAGTTCCCCGGCCGGCAGAGCCACCCCTCGCCCGACCCGATCAACGCGGCGCTCTCGCTAGGCTACGTCGTGCTGGGCAACCTGCTCCAGTCGCTCCTCGACGGCCTGGGGTTCGACCCGTTCCTGGGCTTCCTGCACGAGGAGTCGTACGGCCGGGCCAGTTTGGCTTTGGACTTGCTCGAGCCGTTCCGCGCACCGGTGGTGGATCGGCTCGTGGTGAAGCTGTTCAACCTGAAGACGCTCCAGCCGGCCGATTTTGCGCCGGACGAAGAGGGCGGCTGCCGCATGGCGCCGGACGCGCTGCGCCGGTTCTTCGCGGCTTGGGAGCGGCAGTTGGCCCGGCTCAAGATCCGCGAGGCGATGCAGGAGCAAGCGGAGCAGTTGGCGCGGGTGTTCCGGGACCAGGAGCCGGAAGTGAAGCCCTGGCGGTGGGAGGCGCGGTGATGGAGAACTGGCTCGTGGTGTACGATGTGTCCGCGGACCGCGAACGTTTGCGCCTCGCCAAGGTGTTGGAGGACTACGGCGACCGCGTGCAGCACAGCGCGTTCGAGGTGCGGCTGCCGGCCGGAGGCGTGGAGGAGTTGCAGCAGCGCATCCGAGCCGCAGCGGAGTTGGACGCGGGCGATTCGGTCCGTTTCTATCCCGTGTGCGCCAGTTGCCGGTCTCGCGCCCGTTTCATGGGCCGGGAGCAGCCGTTCTTCGACGCGCCCGATGTCGTCATCGTGTAGACAGGAGGGTTTGCTGTGTCCGATCTCATCATCTCGACCGTAGGCACTTCGTTTTTGTCGAAGTATCCGGCGCAGTCCGGCCCGAAGCGAAACGTGCAGCGGGCAGTCCAGCGCCTGAAGGGCCTCGACCCGTCGGACAAGCTCGCGGGCGCGGAAGTGAATTCGGTCACCTACATGCTCGCCGGCAAGGGCCTGCGAGACGGCCCCCTGGCCGGGCCGGTGGACCTGGTGTTCCTCGTGTCCGACACGGACGATGGCCGGTTTATGGGCGAGGTGCTCTGTCGATACTTCAAGGGAAGCAAGACCACCGGAAAAGGCGCGGCGGAGTGCGCCGTCGTCGAGGGCCTGCGGCCGGACGATCCCAAGCGTTTCGCACGCGTGGGGCTGCGCAACCTGGTCAAACTGGCGGCAGACTGTCTGAAACGCCATCCCGGCGGCCGGCGATACATCAACGCAACCGGAGGGTTTAAGGCCCAGATCTCCTTCGCATGCCTCATCGGGCAGACGCTTGGCGTGCCGGTGGCGTACGCGTTCGAGCTGTTTCCCTGTTGCATCGAGTTGCCTCCCATGCCGGTGGACTTCGACCGGGAGTTGTGGCTGACGCACTACGATCTGTTCCTGTTTCTCTCACAGGAGGCGTGCGCGGCCGCGGGCGAGTTTGCGTTCGCAGACGTCGATCCCCGCATCCGAGAACTCCTGGACCATGAGGACGTGGACGGGCAGGAGTGCTTCTCGCTGTCGCCCATGCTGGAGCTGATGCACCAGGGCTTCCTGAGCCGGTGGCCGATCAAACCCAAGGAGCCGGCCGCCAGCGCCGTAGCCCCGGCGGAGCGCGTTCAACTCAGCAAGGCCGAACTGCCCCACCATCCGCCCGGCACAGAACGGCTCGCCGCCCACATCGCCGCGCTCCCCTGGGTCGAGAAAGTGCGCGACCACACGCCCCGCATGAACACGCAGCGCACGCACCTGCTCAACAGAGACGCCGCCGCCCCTTGGGCCGTGACACTCGTGTACGCCCACGACGCGCAGCCCCAAGGCGCCGTCCGCCTCACAGTCCACACCACAGCTTCTAATGAGGCGGAAGTGGCCTACGTGCGCGAGCGGATCGCCAAGTTCCTGGCCGAAATGTGACGCCGCGGCGCGCTTGACCTCGCGGCGCAGGTGTAGTATTGCATGGGGGGACACGAGCATCGTTGGCGCCCAAGCGGGGAACGTCCTTGCTATTGGCGTCGCCTTCACCTCACCCAGGACCGCACAAGGAGACCTCGCATGAAGATTGGCATCATCCACTACAACTTCCCAGACCATTCGCTGAGCGAGTTCCTCGTGGCCATCAAGGAACTCGGATACGATTACACCGAACTGATGTGCCGCGACGTGTGGCCCGACGAGACGACCGGCAACCCTGAGGCCGAGGCGGAGAAGCTGAAAATGGAGATGGACGCGGTCGGCGTGAAGTGCTCCGCTCTGTCGCTCCAGAATGATTTCGTGTTGCTCGACGAGGACGCGATCCAGCAGCAGATCGCGCGCGCAGAGCGCGTGTGCGGCCTCGCACGAATCCTCGGCACGAACGTGCTGCGCACCGAGGGAGGCCGGCCCAAGGACGAAGTGCCGGAGGAGAAGTGGGTCGAGGCCATGGCCGGCTGCCTGAAGCGCATGGCCGATTTCATCGAGAAGGAGGACTACTACCTCGCGGTGGATAACCACGGCCGAGTGACGAACGACGGCGAGCTTCAGCTTCGACTGTTCGCGATGGTCGGCTCGCCCCGCGTCGGCGCGAACCTCGACACGATGAACTACCGCGCGACCGGGCAGTACGATCTGGAGACCGTGTACAAGTTCCACAAGATGGTCGCGCCCCACACCTTCCACACGCACTTCAAGGACGGCTTCCTGAAGGATGGAAAGTACACCGGCACGGAGCTGGGCCGCGGCGAGTTGGACCTGTCTATCGCTGTGCAAGCTCTGAAGGACGCGGGCTACGATGGCGTGTGGACGATCGAGTACGAGAAGAAGGACGGCGATCGCGTCGAGGGTGCGAGGGTCTCGATCGAGCACCTGAAGTCGCTGCTATAGGGCCCCGATCGTGGGGCGAGTGTCTGTTCTGCCAACGGGCCGTAGGCTCAGACCTCTGGCCCGTTGGCGGACCATCGCACGCGTTAATGCGCGCACGCGATGTCCGCGCACAAGTTGCGGGACACCCTCGCTCCCCTGACTCCCATGTCACGGTCTGGCTGCACACCAGCACGGGGCTCGTCTCCGTGCTGGGAGGATTGCCGACTACTGGGCCGCGAGTCCCCCCCGTCTCCCGTCCCCTTTTCTGGCTCTCAGCATGCCGAGAGCCAGAAAAGGGGAGGAGAGATAGAAGGTGAGAGAGGGCCCGGCAGTAGTCGGTAGCCATCGCGCTGCTGGGACAGGCCCAGCAGCGGCGTGGGCTGAGTATGTCACGAGTTTCCCCAGGAGTTCCACCCGTCCTATCGCAAGCATGGCGTCACCGGTCTCTTCCAACGATTGTCATGTACACGGGGCCGTGCGGGACGCGCGGGGCGTTTGTAGTAGGGCGATTCATCGCCCGTTTTTCAGCGTTACTGACGGGCCATGAATGGCCCTACTACAAGCCCGCGGCGTCTGCCGCTCGCATCAGCAAATCTCATGGGGAAACTCCTGGAGTATGTCCTTTGACTTACGCGCGGACACCTAGCAGCCGAATCCCCCTGGATTCGGGTCCCCCCTGCGGGTTGCTTGCTGGCGAGTCCCCTGTCTATTCGGCCCCTGCGACCAGGATTCGGTTTAGCGCCCTGGCGAGTGCGGCTTGGGCGCGGTCCACGTCGGTGTCGTGGGTGGGGTGTTCGAGGCG
>JAJRTI010000593.1 GCA_024278415.1 Planctomycetota bacterium
AGGGAAACACAGATGTCCACTGATACCCACAGATCACACAGATGGGGCAAACGGCCGTCTCCTCTGATCTGCGCAATCTGTGGGTATCTGTGGGCGTCTGTGGATAACGCGAAATTGGGTTGCGGGCGCAGCCCGCCTTGTGTGGCCTGCCACGCCAGCGTGAAACTCCACGGGACGAGCCCGTGGCATCTCCAGAGGCCTTGTGTGCTCGTTGTAGATGGCCCACATGAACCACCACAGGGCAAGCCTGTGGTATCCCGCTGATGTGTGCCTCTGCATCCGTGGGACCCATCTGCCCATTGGGTTGCGGCCAACGGCCGCACTAGGGTATCCGCCTTGAGATGTAGGTAAAGAGCAGGCCGTACGGCAGACGGCTGCGGCTTCACGCATCGTTGACGCCATACGCGCACGGAGCTACCATGCGCATCTGCCGTGTGATCAGGCGCGCGGCTCACGCCCCACCTCTACAAATGCAAGGAGGGTTGCCATGTCTGGCCGTGATACGCTTCGAGTTTGGGCTTGCGCTCTGACACTCGTGCTCGCGCTGGCCGGAGCCACTCGCGCACAGGACGCCGCATCGTTCGAGGACATGCTGCCGGCCACCACAGTGTTCACGCTCACACTGAAGAACCCCTCGTCGCAGCCGGCATACCTCGACTCCGCGTTCCACAAGATCGCGCAGCAGCCGGAGATGAAGGCGTTCGATGAGCACGTGAAGGCCGAGGTCGGCCGGCTGCTCCAAGTGTACCAGCGCCAGATCCCGTTCGACGTGGGCCTCGTGCTCGATTTGCTCCAGGGGGAAGTGTCGGTCGCGTTCACAGGCCTGGGCATGGGCGAGCAGGGCCCGGAGCCGGGCATCGTGATCTCGATTGTCTCGCCCAAGGGCCCGGAGGACGCGGAGCGCATGCTGCTCGCGGCCATCCGCATGGCCCTGCACGGTGCGCAGCCCGCGGTCCAACCCGGCTTCGACCACGACGGGCAAAACGTGAAAGCCATCGCGCTGCCCATGGGCAAACTCTACGCCACCCGCGTGGGCGACCGCTTGGTCGCCGCGTACGGCAAGTCGACCATGCTCCAAGTGCTCACCTTCGCCAAGACCAAGGTGGGCACGCTCAGCACCCAGCCCACCTTCAAGACGGCCGCGGCCAAGACCGGCTGGACCGACGCAATGGCCCGGCTCTACCTGAACACGACTGTGCTGTTCATGCAGTTCGGCGCGATGATGCCGCCCAACGTGGCCGACACCTTGCAGGCGTACGGCCTCAACACGGTCCAAGCCGTGGCCGCGACGTCGCGCTTTGCCGATGGCGGCATTCGGGACGCGGTCTACATCCACCAGCCCGGCCCGCGCGGGGGCTTCATCCCCGCGGCCGGCAACCCGGTGGACTTGGCCCTGCTCAAGGCCGTGCCCAAGAATTGCTCGATGTTTTCGCTGGCGAGCGTGGACATCCCGAAGGCGTACGACCAAGTGATGGCGCTCATCAAATCCTCCAACGCCAACGACTACAAGCAGACGCTGGACGCCCTGGGCCAAGCGGAAGCGCAGCTCGGCTTCAGCATTCGCGACGACCTCGTCGGGTCTATGGGGCGGCAAATGCTCGTGTCGTTCACGCCGTACCAGACCGTGCTCGGCATCGAGTTGAAGGAGCCCGCGCAGTTCGAGGGCTGCCTCGAGCAGATGGCCGCACTCGCGCCCGGCAAGGTCACGTGGGGCGAGATCGAATACCGCGGCCAGCGCATTCGGCACCTGGACATCCTCGCCGCGCCCATGCCCATCTGCCCCTCGTACACGATCTACGGCAAGTTCGCTGTGATCGGCCTGTTCCCGCAAACGCTCAAGGCGTTCATCGACCAGACCCAAGGCGACCGCGGCTCGATCCTCGACAACAAGGACTTCCAGCGCACGTGCGGCAAGTTCCTCAAGGGCTGCGACTCGATCGGGTACGTGAACGCGGCCGGAGGGCTCAAGGGCTTCTACACCCTGCTCGTCATGGCGGCGCAAGCGATGCACGGCGTGCCGCAGGTGCAGCTTCGCGGCGAGTTGATGCCCCACCCCAACGTGCTCGACCCGTATCTGTTCGGCGTCGGCAGCGGCACGATCAACACGGCCGACGGCCTGCTCGCGGAGTACTACTCTCCAGTCGGATCGTTGGGCGCAGTCCTCGGGCTGTTAGGCGGCTTAGGCGACATGAACCAAGTAGCAGGCCCACAGCTCCTCGCGGCGTCGAGTGTGATGACCGCCATGCTCCTGCCCGCGCTCGCCCGCGCGCGTGGCGAAGCGCGCAAAGCCGTGTGCAAGAGCAACATCAAGCAGATCGGCCTCGCCATGGCCATGTATCAGAACGACTTCAACGAGCAGACCCCCAACAAGCTCGACGACCTGTACGACCAGTACATCACGGCTAAACAGATCTTCAAGTGCCCGCAGGACAACCGGCCCATGACCATCGGCCAGGGCATCCAGTGCAGCTATATCTACGTCGGCCGGACGCCGCGCACGACGGACCCGCAAGTCGCGATCCTTTGGGACAAGCGCGGCAACCACCGCCGCGGCCGCAACGTGCTCTTCTACGACGGATCCGTCCGGTGGGTGCCAGAATTCCGACTTCGCCGCGTGCTCAACGACAGCCTCCAGCGGCTCCAGCGCAACCAAGAGTGGCCGCAGATGGACCCGCAGCGCCGTGCGGCCATCGAGACGGTCTACAGGCAGGCGCGATGATTGCGGAAGGGCTGGTGGTTGATGGTTGATGCAGAAGGCCAATGCAAGCCATCAACCATGAACCATATCTTCAGAACCCCTCCAGCCCCCTCACCGCCTCTCCGCACCGGGAGCAACGCGGCATGGTGGGATCGACCGGCATGCGGCAGGCCATGCAGTTGAAGTACACGCCCTCCTCGGCCGAGACGACACAGTCGTCGTAGAACGTCTGCGTGCACAAGAAGCTTCGGGCGCGCAGAGCGTCGTCGTCCTCTACGCGCAGCACCGCCTTGCCGCCCTTGATGCGCTGCAAGTCGCTCGCGATGCGTTGGGCGGCCAGCGCGGCGCGAGCGTCGTACGCGAGCCCATACGGGCCGATCATGACCGCGATGATCTGTCGGTTCTCTGGCATGCTTGGGTCCCGGATAGCAGGGGTGAGAGCGCACATTGTAGTGGTGGCGCCTGTGCCGCGCAACGTTGCGCCACCGGCTGTTGTTTCGGGCGGACGCTTGCGCTAACCTACTCGGTCCGATCTGTCTGATCTGTCTGATCGAGAACCAAGAACCAAGCCCCCCACATGCCGCCTGCCCCCAAGACCCAAGACGAACTGTTCGCCATGGCTGCCGCGGCCGGCGTGGCTCTCCCCTGGAGCGACGACACGTCCGTGTTGTGTGAGCCGTGGGCCGGCCTCGCCCGGCCATTGCCCAACCGCATGATCGTGCACCCCATGGAGGGCTTCGACTCGACGGACGACGGCGGGCCGAGCGAGTTGGCCTTCAGGCGCTACCATCGCTTCGCAGCCGGGGGTGCGGGCTTGCTCTGGTTCGAGGCGACCGCGGTGCTCCACGAGGCGCGGTCCAACGCGCACCAGCTCTGGCTCCACGAGGGCAACAAGGCCGCGTTCGCGCGCCTGCTGGAGGAGGCCAAGCAGAAGGCCGCGGAGGCTATGGGGCCCGGCCACGTGCCCTACTGCGTCCTCCAACTCACCCACTCCGGCCGCTACAGCCGGCCCGAAGGCACGCCCGCACCGATCATCGCGCACCACGACGCGGTCCTCGACCCCGCACACGACCTGCCGCCCAACTACCCACTCGTGACTGACGGCGAGTTGGAGCGCATCGAGGACGCGTTCGTGGCCGCGGCCCGGATCGCGTACGACATCGGCTTCGACTCGGTCGACGTGAAGTCCTGCCACCGCTACCTCATGAACGAACTGCTCGCCGCGCACACGCGCGAGGGCCGGTATGGCGGCAGCTACGAAAACCGCACACGCTTCGCCAAGAACATCATCGGCAAGATCCACGCGGAACTTGGCGCGGACAAAGCGATTTCCCCGCGGCTTGGCGTGTACGATGGCATCGCCTATCCATACGGCTGGGGCGTGAAGGCCGAAGACGGGTCTCTGGAGATGGATCTCTCCGAGCCGATCCGCTTCATCGGCGAGTTGCGAGACATGGGCGTGAAGCTCGTGAACGTGACCATGGGCAACCCGTACCACAACCCGCACGTGAACCGGCCATATTCTAAGACGGTCAAGGATCTTCCTGATTCGCCCGAGAATCCGATCATCGGCGCCGCGCGCATCCTCAACGGTGCGGCCGAGGTGCAGGCTGCGCACCCGGACGTGGCCATGATCGGCAGCGGCATCAGTTGGCTGCGCGACTTGTGGCCGAACGTCGCGGCCGGCGCGCTGGAGCAGGGCCTGGGGCTGATCGGGCTCGGCCGGCAGGCGTTTGCGTACCCCTTCTTTGCCAAAGAGATCCTCGACACGGGCACACTCGCCCGCCAGCACACGTGCATCACTTGCGCGGCCTGCACGTGGCTCATGCGCAAGGGGGGCCCGACCGGGTGCCCGCAGTTCGACCAGGAGGGGTACGCGGCGATCTACCAACGGCTACGCGGCCAGGACGGCGGCTAGCCCGCGAAAAGCGGTTGCATTGGCCGGCGTGGCCCCATACAATGGAAGTGCAGAAGCCCGGTTGCCATTAGCGGTCACCATTCTGAGAGGATCCCATGATGTCTACGAAGATACGTTGGGCTGTGGCCATCGCTCTTGTTGCGTGCGTCGGCGCTGTCCTGCCGCGCAGTGCGGAAGCTGCCGCGGGTTGCGGGGGCAACGAGAAGGCCAAGAAGGTGATGGAAAGGGTGATGAAGGACGCGGCCAAGCTGGCCTCAGACGGCGAGTTCAAGCTCGCGTTCGAGAAGTATCAGCAGGCCGAGAGCATGGGAGCGTGCCCCATCATGGCCAAGGACTGCAAGAAGCAGATGGCGGGGCTGATTCAAGAGGCCAAGGACGCGGTCGACGAGGCGAAAGCACTGAGCAAGAACAAGGAGGCCGAGGAGAACGACGTGCTGAACTGTCTGTGCAAGCTCTTCGAGCTTCAACTCGGCTGGCGAGGCCACGCGATCAGCCGGGACGTGGGCAAGGCCAGCAAGACGCTGAAGCGCAAGAAGAAGAAGCTACTCAGGGCGGCCATGAAGGCGGGCGACAAAGAGGTGCTGGCGCAGGTCAAGGAGGCTGACCCGTTCCTGCGCAAAGGCGACCTGCGCTCCGCGTTGAATTGCTACGACCGCATCTTCACCACCTACCCCTACTCGAAGAAAGCGGGCAAGTACCTCGCCCGATACATGGCGCTCAGACAGAAGGTGAAGGAACTGGACGCCGAGGAGGCCAGGAGGGCCAAGGTGAAGTAGGGCGGCTTATTCGATGGCTCGGAAGGCCACCAACGTGCGGTCGTCCACGTGCCCGTCGTCCCTCGCGAAGTTGTCCACCTCGGCCAGAAGGCTGTCGAGGATCTCGTGCGCAGGCAGGTGCGCAAAGCTGCGGAACATCTCCGACAGCCGCGTGAGGCCGAGCATCTCGCCGTCGGCTCCCTTCACCTCCATGAGCCCGTCCGTGTAGAGCAAGCCCACGTCCCCAGGGGTCAGAGAGATCGAGATCTCGGCGTAATCCTCCTCCTTGCGCACGCCCAACGGAAGCCCGTCCGTGTCCACCCGGTCGACCTGGCCCGTCTCCTTGCGCCAGACCAAGAGGGGGAGGTGGCCCGCGTTGCCCACGATGAGTTCGGGGCGGTTGTGCTGCATCATGCAGTAGTAGGCGGTGACGAACTGGCCGGGCATACGCTCCGATAGGAACGCCAGGTTGGCCGTCTGGAGCACGCCCCGAGGTGAATGGTGCTCCACCGCGGCCGCGCGCAGGATGCTGCGCGTCATGACCATGAGCAGCGCCGCGGGGATACCGTTGCCCACCACGTCGGCGATGATCACGCCGGTCGTGTCTTCGTCGAGGGGCACGAAGTCGAAAAAGTCGCCTCCGACCTCGTGGGCCTGGATGTTGGCGCCGGCAAACTCGAACGCGTCGCACAGGGGCATGGCGTCGGGCAGCATCTGAGTCTGGATGTGCCTGGCGATGCGCGCTTGCTCGGCGAGCGCCTCCTTGGCGAGCGCCAGCTCGTGCAGGTGCTCGTTTTCCACGAGCATTTCCTGCACTTCCTCGTACAGACCCGAGATCAGATCGGACTGCGTGATGAGGCCGACCAGCGCACCATCGTCGTCCGTCACGACCAAGCGCCGCGACCAACGCGCCTCCATCTCCTCGTACGCCTGCTCCAGGTTCGCGTCGTCCCGGATCATGTACGCCGGCGTCGTCATGATCTCCGCACAGCGCGTCTGCTTTGGCGACAGACCCTTGGCCACGACCTTGTTCACGAGGTCGCGCTCCGAGCACACGCCCACCGGTTTGCCATCGTCCATGACCACCACGTAGGTGATGTGTTTCTCGGCCATGAGCCGCGCGGCCTCGTCCACGATGGTGTCCCGGGACACAAGCGTGACCTTGGGGTTCATGATCGCCGCTACGTTCCTGAGTTGTCGGGGCATGCTGAACCTCAATCTCTAGAGGCGAAGACTCCGTACCGATGCCATGCATGTTCGTCCGCATTATAGCACTCGCCGGAGGGAGCGCAAGCAGCGAGAATGAGGACTTTCCCTGAGCGATTCTGGTTCCGCGCCGTCCGTGGTCTGCATTCATCCGCGGTAACACTTCAGCCGATTGCAACAGCCGTTGGCCCCATGAACGTGCGCGAGTTCGATGGACAGCATTTCCGCTTGACGCAACGCTGTTTGGAAGCCCAACGGGCTTCCGGCTTCTAGCCCAGGGTTGCGGCCGCAGGC